>JAFZOG010000039.1 GCA_017550745.1 Clostridia bacterium
CCGTTTCGGTAATCGTCCCGTCATGGCTGTGGAAGCCATCGGCTACGGCATGGGCAAAAAGGATTTCGAACAGGCCAACTGTGTCCGTGCCTTCCTGGGGCAAAGCGAAGGAGAGCTGGAAACCATCACCCGCCTCGAGTGCAACCTGGATGACATGACCGGCGAGGATATCGCCTTTGCCATGGAGCAGCTCTTTGCCGCCGGCGCCCGGGACGTCTACACCCAGCCCATCGGCATGAAGAAGAGCCGCCCGGGCATCCTGCTGTCGGTTATCTGCCTGGCGCAGGACGCGGATAAACTGGCGGAAGTCATGATGAAGCACACCACCACCCTGGGCATCCGCCGTCAGGACATGAGCCGGTATGTGCTGGACCGGAAGCAGGAAACCGTCACCACAGAGTACGGCCCCGTCCGGGTCAAGCATGCCTCCGGCATGGGCGTGGATCGGGTCAAGCCGGAATATGAGGATATCGCGGCCCTGGCAAAGGAACATAATGTACCGCTGAGCGCCATCCGGGAAGCTGTCCTCAAAAGCCTGTCCTGACGCCGTTTTCCCTGTTGACTTAGAGTAAACTCAAATGTTTATACTGAACGCAGGAAATCCGCGTTCATGATATAAAAGGAGGAAGCAAATATGGCATGTTTTATCGTCCCCACCGTGGAGGCAATCGTTGTGACCGTTGTGAAAAAGGTGATCGAGAAGAAGGAAAAACAGCCTGAAGAAGTCTCCGTCGTCCTGGACGGCACTCCGGAAACTGCGTATAAAGTCCCCTTCTCCCGGAAACTGAAGTGGCTCACTAACCTGCTCTGGGGCGGTTCCGCCCTGCTGGCCTTCGAGCATATCTGGCACGGAGAGGTTGTACCGTGGTTCCCCTTCCTCACAGCAGCGGCCGATCCGGCTGACGCGGCCGAAATGCTGCATGAAATGGCAACTGTCGGTGTGTCCATGGCTGCCCTGGTCACCCTGGTCTGGCTGGCTATGCTGGGTGTGTCCGCCGTCATTGAAAAGCGGGCCCTCAAGGCTGAACCCGTCAAGGCATAAGGGAGGACACAGACATGACACTGCTTGTATCTGTTTTTGCTGCCATTATCAGCACAGTTCTCTGGTATAAAAACGCTCCGAAAAACGAAATGAAGCTGGGCATCCTCTGCTGGCTCTTCTGGGGTGCTTCCCTGATGTGGCTGGTGGACGCCATCTTTGAATATGCGGAACTGAAGGCTGCTTACTTCACCCCGGCGCCTGCGGATATGCTGAATGATCTGTTCCTGGGCCTGTCTGTCGTGGCGCTCGCCCTGATCATCTGGCTGGTGATCCTGCTGGTGAGCGATCCCAAGGGTGTTGTGAAAAAAGCCCTGTTCCGGAAAAAGGCTGACTGACCAACACACATATAAAGGAGGACATATCATGGAATTCAAAGACCTGATCGCCGCCCGCCGCAGCGTCCGGAGCTATCAGTCCGGCGCCTGCCACAAAGACCTGGAAGCCATCTGCAAAGCCGCCCAGCAGGCTCCCTCCTGGATGAACCAGCAGACCGCCCGCTGCTACGTGCTGGAGACGCCGGAGGTCCTGGAAACCCTGCGGGATGCCGCCCTTCCCGGTTTTAACAAAAAAAGCTCCGCCAACGCGGCCCTCATCGTCACCACCTTTGTCAAAGGCATCGTCGGTTTCGGCCCGGACGGCCAGCCTGTCGATGATATCGGCAACGGCTGGGGCATTTATGACCTGGGCCTGCATGACGCCTACCTGATTCTCGCTGCCAAGGACCTGGGCTATGATACCCTGATCATGGGCCTGCGGGACGTGGAACTGCTCCGGAACAAACTCGGCATTCCGGAAAACGAGGAGCTGATCTCCGTCATCGCCGTCGGCAAGAGCGACGCCGCTCCCGCCACGCCGCCCCGGAAGCCCCTGGAAGAAACCGTTAGATTCTTCTGATTAAATACTGAAAACTGCTTCCTTCCGGAAGCAGTTTTTTCCACCATTTTTAAGTTTTAAGTTTTCAGTTTTCAGTATTAATTTTATAAAGTGGCATCGCCTCAAAGCGATGCCCTTTTTTTATTCAATTCCCCGGATTTCGCCGAAGGGATACAGCACGGTGCGCACATGGCCGATGATCATGTCGCGCGGCAGGGAGCCCTGCATACGGCTGTCGTTGGAGTTGTTCCGGTGATCGCCCATTACAAAGTATTCGCCTTCCGGAACCTCGTAGGGGCCGAAGCTGTTCAGCCGGCCGGTCCGGTATTCATCCTTGATATACGGCTCGTCATATTTCTCGCCGTTCACGTACAGGTAACCTTCCCGAACCTCCACGGTGTCTCCCGGCATGCCCACCACCCGCTTCACAAAGTTGGTGTCACCCCGGCCCGGATACCGGCAGACCACCACGTCAAACCTCTGGGGATTGCCGCCGGTGGTGATGCGGGCAGCGTTCTCCTTGGCTTCATCATCCTGCCACGGGAAGGAAAGC
>JAFZOG010000007.1 GCA_017550745.1 Clostridia bacterium
AGCGCTACGTTGACCGGAGCAGCGCCGAGCGAAGCGAGGCTGAGGACGGGCAATCCTTGGATTGCCGCCCGAAACCCGCGCTTCCGCGCAGCGGAGCAGCGTGGGGCGACCAAAGCAACGCCAGGACGGAAAAGACGCCGAAAGATGTTTGGTTTTTAGAAGAAGAATAGTATTATTTCATCAATATTGATTCGATCCAAGGGAGCCCAAGCTCCTGTATTGGTTCAAACACGGGGGAAGCCATATAATCAAAGATCGCCTGCCGCAGGGCCCGGGCTTCCGGGTATTGCTCCAATTCATGCAGCCCCATGGAAGAAACCATCAGCTTTCCCCCGCCGCACCGGCACTCGAACAGCTTTGCCATGGGCCGCAGGAAAGCGTAGGAATCCATTTCCGTAATGATCGCTTGGATGCGTTCCGGCAGGATCATCGCCCGGGTATTCGCCATGGGCCACCACTGCCAGTTATTGTATGTTTCCGTGGGGAAGGTCCTGAACAGGGGATGGGCAGCGTCGATCAGCTGGCCCATGCCCCCCGCCTGGGTGGGAAAGGTGCAGACCGACCAAAAATCCGGGCTGAACTGGGCAGGGATGGCATGGGGCAGCGCATCGGCTGTTGCGTCAGGGGCAAGAAAGACATTTCCCCCATCCCGTAAAACTTGCCTGGCTTTTTCATCCAGCACCCGGCATTCGTACACCGTTTCGGGGCATTCGGGCCGGATGTCCGGATAGACCCAGAGGGGATAGGTATTCTCAATCCCGCAGAAGGAAAGCGTCAGGATCAGCTTCTCCGCCCGCTCAAAACCTTCCAGCGGGATCCGCAGCGTGCCAAGGGATGTCAGGCCGCCCATGGGAGCGACAGCCACAGGCAGGGAGCCGTCCGCGAAAAAGCCGCTGCCGGACAGCGTCCAGACGCAGCTTCCCGCGAAATTGGTTTTCCCGTAATTCGCCATTTTGATTTCGGCTTCCAGCGTCTCCCCCGCCACGAAGGTAAACCGGGGCAGCAAAGCCATGGGCAGCGCGTCCCGGAAAAAGGCGCGGAAGCGCTTGGCCTTTGCAAAATCAAAAGGCTTAGGCCGCAAATGGCTGTTCATCATGCCCACCAGCGCGGTGCCCTGGCCGGGGAAATCCTGCAACCCCAGCAGGGAAATGCCGCTGAAATCCTTCGTGGCAAGGGCGGCCTCCACTTCGGCGCGGTAGCACAGCAGGGCGCTTTCCCCCGTTGCTTCCACCATGCGCTTCCAGGTTTCCTCCAGGCCGGAGGCGCTCACTTTTCTTTGGATATGCTTCAGGTTCTCCGGCCCGGTCACGCCGCGGAAATCGCCGATTTCATCAAAATCCGGCAGCACCTCATACTGCCCCACCTCAAACGGGAACACGGGCTGTTGGGAATCCTGCCGAAGAATGCTCATCTCCCGGTCGTAGTTTCGGCGGGTATTCGGGTATTCCTGATTCAATCTGCCATGGCAGTTGGCGGAGGTAAGGCGCAGCCTGCGCCCGCGGTCACCGGGGGACGTGTAGAAACCGCTGGCGGGATCAGGGCCCAGGGCGCCGTAATGCGGATTGGAGCCGTTGGCGTACAGGCGGGAGGAATCAAACTGCTTCGCTTTGTTCACCAGCCGGTCCATGAACGCGTGCCCCGCCGCGTCCGCGTGGAGCTCGTTTCCCAAGGTGAGCATCACAAAGGAGGGATGATTTGCCAGCATTTTCAGGATCTGCATCAGTTCCGTTTCATAATACCGCTTTGCTTCCTCGGCGGCAAAGGCGTCGCTGGGGTTCCAATGGGACAGCTCCGGCTGCATGAGGATCCCCAGCTCGTCGGCGGCGGCAAACGCCGCTTCCGGCGGGCAATGGCTGTGGAACCGCAGGCAGTTGACGCCATACGCCTGATAGCGCCGGATGATGTCCTTCCAGGCTTCCGTTTCCATGGGGATATAGCCCGTTTCCGGGAAGACGGCGCAGTTGGCTTCTCCACGGAGGAAAAACCTACGCCCGTTGATGGTCAGCCGGCCGTCCTCCCCACGGAAATCCCTAAGGCCGAAGGTCACGGTTTTGGGCTCCATTCCCTCCAATGAGACGGTCATGGCGGAAAGATTTCCTTCGTCAATGTCCCACTTTTTGATGTCGGCCCGCAATTCCAGATGAAAATACCATTTTTCCTGCCGCCCGGCTGTCAAACGTTCATGCGCGACGGCATCCTCCATGAGAACCGGTGAAGCAAGCCGCATATCTCCCTCCCAGTCCCGGGCCAGAGAAAGCTCTACCTGCACCCGCAGTTTGTTTTCCCCATCGGGATACCAGACGCGGACGGCGGAAATGAAATCCGGCTCCTCCACGCGGATACGCACATAGCCCAGCAGCCCATTCCAGTTGGTCTGGGTTTCGTCGGAGGCGGCGGAGGAATACACCATGGCGTCGCGGGGCCAGCCGGGATAGCTGTTATCGGAAAGGAAAACAAATTCATCCCTTCCGTTTACCAGTCCCGTCACCTCAAACACATAGGGTGTGGAAATGCTGGCGGGCTCAAACAGCAGCGCCTCCCGCCCGTTGACCAGCAGGCGCAGATGCCGGGCGCGTTCGCACTCCACAAAAATCCTTTTACCCTCCGGCACATCCCATTGAACAACGCGGGATATCCTCGCCCGGCCCTCAAATGTGCGCTTCCGGGTGAGCCGCGTCACGATGGGATCCCCCGGCTTCCAGAAGCCGATGCGCTCCACCTCGTCCACCTTCCACTGCCGGGCGGGGTTGTCCGGAAAGCCGATGCCGCTTTCATCCAACGTCCCCGGCAGACGCATTTCGCCGCCTCCGCCGGGGATTTCGCACATCCATGGGCCGGAAAGATCAACGTACTGCATGGCTGTTTCTCCTTACCGATGCCGGGCCGGCGCGTGGCCGTGATACGCCGCGTCCATCACGCGCATGGTCTCCAAAGCGTCCTCTGCCGTGACAAAGGGCGGCAGGCCCTCCCCCAGGCGGCGGTAAAAATCCACGATAAAATGGTCGTGGCCGTCGCCCCAGTAATCCTTGCCCACGCCCTTCCCGGTGGAATAATCCTCCAGCGACGCGCCGCTTTCCGTAATGAGGGTCAGGCGCGCGCCGTCCATATGCATTTCGCCTTTTTCCAGGATCAGGTGCAGATAGATGTTTTCATTGACCGAAGCGCAGTTGGTGCAGTAAAAAACGAATCTGCCGCCCGCGCTGTTTTCCAGCAGCATATCGCAGGTGTCTTCCGTTTCGATGGCATCCGCAAGGCGCTTGGCCGTCATGGTCGAATGCCGAAGCTCAAAGCCGCCGGCCAGCCAGCGCATCAGGTCCAGGGTGTGGATGGCCTGATTGATCAGCACGGAGCCGCCCTCCGTTTTCCAGGAGCCGCGCCACGGGCAGGAAGCGTAATAGGCTTCGTCCCGATCCCAGCAGACGAATGCGCTGCCGCCGATGACCCGGCCCAGCGAACCGCCGTCGATCAGTTCCTTCATCCGCAGGGACGCGCCGTTATAGCGGTTCTGGAAGCAGACGGTCAGGGTTTTGCCGGATTCATCCGCCGCCCGTTTCATAGCCTGCGCGTCCGCAAGCGTCATACCCATGGGCTTTTCGCACAGCACATGCTTGCCGCTTTTCAGCGCGTCTATGCTGATCTGCGCGTGCAGGTAATGCGGCACGCAGATATGCACCGTGTCAATGTCCTGCCGGGCCAGCAGATCATGATAGTCCGAATAGCCTGCCGCCTGCTGCTCCGCTGCGGCCTTTTGCAGCTTCGTTTCATCGATGTCGCACACAGCCGCAAGCCGCGCGTTCTCCGCCTGATGGATGCCATGAATATGGTTGCCGGAAATGGCCCCGCATCCGATCACGCCAACTTTGAATTCCATCGTTTTCCCCCGCTTCCATCGCTTTGTTTTTCCATTGAAAACGCCGCCGCGCGCTTGCGCGCAAAGCGTCCGTTTTAGATCTGCCCCTTGATCTGATAGATATACCATTCTTTTCCGTCCGTTTCCAGCACGATCCGCCCGCTGGCGCTGGTGCCGAATTTCGCATTATGCGCTTCCACCTGGTTCTGCGTGGTCTGGGCGTAATACAAGGTGTTGGAGCTGAACACATACGCGGGAGAAACCGCGTTCAGGAAATCCTTGACCATGATCGTGTAGGAATGGTGGGGCGATTTCAGAATATCCGCTTTCAGCCATTCATGGGGAACCTGGTCCAGTAAACCATGCTGGGCCATGCCCACCGCGTCGCCCGTAAGCAGCATGCTGGCATCGCCGAATTCGATGCGGGTGCAGCAGCTTAATTCATTGGGGTCATTCCCGCCGCTCCACCAGAAAAAGCGCAGGGTAGCGCCGCCCAGCGTCATTTCTTCATTCTGCTCCAGCACGTGGATCGGAATGCCGCGCCCCGTAAACTCTTTCAGCGCCTGCTGCTGCATTTCATTGCGATAATCCACAGGAAAACTGGTGATGAACAGATCCGTGGTCATGCCGTTGCGCACCATCTGCCAAAACCCCTGCAAATGATCGTCGTGGGGGTGGGTATTAAACAGGATCGGCATATAGACGTGGCCGTCTCCCGCGTCATACCCCAAATCAATCAAAGCCTGCTCCAGCACCCGGGCGAATTTGCGGGTGCCGCTGTCTATCATCATGCTTTCCCCGCCGCATTGCAGCAGCATGGCGTCGCAGGGCGTCACTTTGAATACAATCAGCCGCAGCAGATCACGCTCTTCCCAGTCCGCAGGCGGCGTTTTGCCGATATTCACCTTGGCTTCCGCGCAGGCGCCCGCATGCAGGGCGCAAAGAAGCAGCGCGAAAATGACGCAAATGATCCGTTTTTTCATTTCTGACTCTTCCTTCATGTTCTTTCCGGATTCCCGTTTTACGAAATCCTGTATTCCTTCAGCGCTTCCTTGTGTTCCGGGGAAACGCGGAAACTTTCCACGGCTTTCTGGATGGTTTTGTTGTGTATCCAGGGGGAAAGGCGCTTCTTGGTGATGTAAGGCAGCACAGCGTCGTACTGCTTGGCCAGTGCGGTGGCAAAATACCAGGCGATCATCATGTTCACGTAGTATTCATCGGAACAGACCGCGGCGACCCGGGCCGGATAAGCCGGGTCAAAGGCTTCGTCCAGATAGTGCTGCATCAGCATCCCGATGCCGAAGCGAACGGTGAACGGATGTGCATCGGCCATCCAGCGTTTGATATACGGGAGCAAGGCTTCCCGGTGCTTTTTGAATACCTTGGGGGAAAGCTGGTCGCAAGTAGCCCAGTTGTCCACATATGGCAGAAATGCGTCTACCCGCCGCACACAGCGTTCAAAATCCTTTTCCTCCGAAAGCAGGAAAGCGTGCAGCTGGTTTTCGTCAAAGTACCGATGCGGCAGGATCCGAAGGAACGCCTCCCCCTCCCCGCTTTTGTACAGCTCCTTGGCAAACGCCCGCAGGGCCGGAGTGCGCGCGCCGATGAAGCTGCCGGGCTGCGCCGTGGGAATCAGCCTGCTTTGGAACGCGGCGTTGGCCTCGTCCCCCATGGCCTGCAGCCTGGTGAAAATCTCTTCTTCCCGCACGTTCATCCCTCCCCGGCTTCGGACAGCGCTTCTTCCGCCGCTTCCCAATCCGCGTAAGCCTGCGCCAGCGCCTCCTTTAACCGCTGATATTCTTTGGCCGCCTCCGCGGCCTTCTGCGGCGCGGCGTACACCTCCGGCGTCGCCATCAGCGCTTCCTGCCTGGCAATGGCTTCCTCGGTGTCGCTGACCGTTTTTTCCGCCTGGCGAACCGCCTCCTTCAAGGCTTTCAGCTGTTCCCTGGCCAGCCGGATCTTCCGCTTTTCCTTGCCCGCTTCCGTGCGGGTCATTTCGGCAAACCGGGGATCCTGGGCCTGCTGCCCCTGCTCCCATTGCAGCTTCGCCATGTAATCGTCGAAGTTGCCCAAATACTCTTTGATCCCTTCTTCGGTCAGCACCGCCACGCGGGTGGCGAAGCGGTTGATGAAATACCTGTCATGGGATACGGCGAGGATCGTTCCCTCGAAGTTTTCCAGCGCGTCCTCCAGCACCTCGCGGCTGTCCATGTCCAGGTGGTTGGTGGGTTCGTCCAGCAGCAGGACATTGTCCCTGTGCAGCATCAGCTTCGTCAGCGCCACGCGCCCCTTTTCCCCGCCGGACAGGGTGTGAATCGGCATAAACACATCCTCGCCGGTAAAAAGGAACAAGCCCAGCGCGGAACGCACCTGGCTCTGCTCCAGGCGGGGGAAAGCGTCCCAAACCTCATCCAGCACGGTTTTCTGGGGATGCAGCCCTTCCTGCTTCTGGTCGTAATACCCCATATCCACGTTCGCGCCCCAGCGGACATTCCCCGTATCCGGCGCTTCCTCGCCCACCAGGCATTTGAGCAGCGTGGATTTTCCGATGCCGTTCGGGCCCAGCAGCGCCACCCGGTCCCCGGCGCGCATGGACAGGTTCACGTTTTTAAACAGCGTACGGCCGCCGTAGGACTTGCTGTAATCCCGGATGGACATCACGTCGTCTCCGGTGCGGCGCTTGGCCTCGAACCGGAAGCGCACCTGGCGCTCATCTTCTGGCCGTTCCAGCCGTTCCACCTTTTCCAGCCGCTTCTCCCTGCTTTCCGCGGCCCGGATGGACTTTTCCCGGTTGAAGGACTTGTACCGCGCGATAATCGCTTCTTCCCGGGCGATCATCCGCTGCTGCTGTTCCCAGGCCCGCATCCTGATCTCAAACCGCTCCGCCCGCTGGCCCATGTAGGCGGAATAATTGCCGCTGTACTGTTCCAGCGTTCCCAGGAGCAGCTCGGAAATATGGGTGCACACCTTGTCCAGAAAATAGCGGTCGTGGCTGACCACCAGCAGCGTGCCTTTATATTCGTTCAGATAGTTTTCCAGCCAGTCCAGCGCGGAAAGATCCAAATGGTTCGTCGGCTCGTCCAGCAGCAGTAAATCCGGTTTCTGCAAGAGCAGCTTCGCCAGGCACAGCCGGGTCAGCTCCCCGCCGGACAGAAGGCGGGCGGGCTGGTCGTACTGCTCCTTTTTGAAGCCCAGGCCGGCAAGCACGCCCTGAATGGCAGATTTCCAGGCGTAGCCGTCGGCCTTTTCAAATGCGTCGCTCAAGCGGGCATAGGTCTCCCCCATGCGCCTGAGCTCAATTTCACTGGCTTCGGACATTTCATGCTCCAGGGCCCGCAGCTTTTCTTCCATGGCAAACACGGGCTCAAACACCCGCTTGAGCTCCTCAAACACCGTGCTGTCGCCCTGGGCCTGATATTGCTGCTCCATATAGCCGACACGCAGGCCCTTCATCACGGATATGCTGCCGCCGTCGGCGTGCTCCCTGCCAGCCAGAATGTTGAGCAGCGTGGTTTTCCCGCAGCCGTTCACACCCACCAGGCCCATCCGCTGGCGGTCCTGGAGCGTGAGGCTTACATCCTTTAGCACAATGTTTCCGCCGAATGCCTTGCGAAGGTTCTGTACCGTCAATACAATCATAATGAATCCTTTATTGGGCGTAGAAATACGAGTAAGAAATAGGAGGCAGGCCCCTTTGCATGCGTCGAAAAAACGCCGCGGTCACGCAGAAGCAGTTTATGGCAAGCCTTTCGCCGCCTCCTGCCAAAACCCAAAGAAAGGGCTGACCACATCCTGTCAGCCCTGGAAAGCCGCGCGATAAACTCTGCTTATTTTACCAGCAGCATCACAATCGCCAGCACCACGAACACGATGGAAGAAACCTTGGTGGCCATAGCCAGCTTGCCTTCCAGGGTATTGTTCTTGTTCTTGCCGAAGAATGTCTCGCTGCCGCCGGTCAAAGCGCCCATGCCGTCAGAATCGCTGTCCTGCATCAGAACGGTCACGATCATGACGAGGGCGGAAACCACCATCAGAATGTCCAGAATAACCTCAATAGCGCTCATGTAAACAGTCCCTCCTTGAAATCGAACGAAAGTATTCTATCACACGTTTTAGAAAAATACAAGCACAATCTCAAAAAAAACAGAGAAATGGACAAGTTTTTTGTTATCATTTACATATTTGGGGAAAACCATTCTTTGCTTTCCGGGGCTGCCGCCCGGCCCAAAAAAGGTTTTCCCCAGGCCCCTTTCCAAGAAAGCCTTAAAGAAAAACAAACACAGCAGGTTGTTTCTTACAGTAAAAGTCTTTTCCCTTTTATAGCCTTTCCCGGAGGGGGACGAACCGTCGATGACCGCCTGTGGCGGAAATCTCATCGACGGTGAGATCAGCCGAAACGAGCAATGTCCGCATGAAGCGGACTTGCGACTTTTGAGGTTGCGGAACTGGGGGAACCGCTCTTTGGGCAGCAAAGAGCGGTTCCCCCAGGAATACCTGAATCGTTACAGTTTTTTCCTTCAGGCGTCCGCCGCGATGCCGGTCAGGTCCTTCTTCCATTTGCCAGTGAAGATGAACCATCCGCCAAGGCAAACGCCCGCGATGGAGGCGGCCGGCCCGGCCAGGCCAACCCCCATCAGGCCCCAGCCCAGCACGGACCCGAACAGGATCGCAACGGGAATGCGCAGCAGCAGCGAGGACAGGGAGGCGTTGAGCAGGGTAAAGCGTGTATGCCCCGCGCCCATGATCAGGCCGTTAAAACAGAACTGGATCGGCACCAGCAGGTAGTCAAAGCTGAACGTGCGCATGTATTCCACCCCGTTCTGAATCAGCTCCGGGTCGGGGCTGAAAATGCCGATGATGGCGTCGGGGAAGGCCTGCACGGCCACGAAAACCACCAGTGAAATGTCCATGGCGATTTCTATGCCGACCCACAGGCTCTTTTTCGCCCGGTCATACAGGCGCGCCCCGATATTCTGCGCCGCAAAGGCGCTGACCGAGGAGGACATGGCCACGGCAGGCAGAATGGCGAAGGAATTGAACTTGCCCACCACGCCAACAGCGGCGGAGGCGGTGTAGCCGCCGATGGCGTTCACCAGGCTGGTCATCACCAGGAAGGAAATGTTCACCACGATGCTCTGCACGCTGGAGGGCACGCCCAGCCTCACCATCAGCTTCATCTTTTGCTTATCGATGCGGAAGGACCTGAGCTTGAAATCGAAAATGAACTTGTTCCGGCTCAGATACCACGCGGCCAGCAGCAGGCTGATGGCCTGCGCCATCACCGTCGCCCAGGCCGCGCCGGCGGCGCCCATGCTCATGCCCTTCACCAGCCAAAGGTCGAGGAATATATTCACCAGGCACGCGATGCCGACGAAAACCAGGGGACGCACCGAGTCGCCCAGGCCGCGCTGAATGGAGGATACGGCGTTATAACCGAAAATGAACAGCGTGCCGCTCAAGCAGATGTTCAGGTAAGACTTCGCGTGGGCAAAGGCTTCCTCAGGCGTATTCAGCAGATGCAGCATGGCGTCGGAGAAAAGGAGCATAATTGCCATCAGCACCACGCCCACCAGCGCCATGAGCGTGAACATGGTGCCCACGGTTTCGGAGGCGTCCTTTTGCTTTTTCGCGCCCACATACTGGCCCACCATCACCGTGCCGGAGATCGTCAGGCCCGACACCATCATCACCACCAGGTTGGTGATCTGGCTGCCGATGTTCACGCCAGACAGGATTTGGGCGCTGACTACCGGATCAGGATCGGAAAAATTGCCCACCACCAGCATATCCACCGCGCCGTAGAGCGCCTGCAGAATATTGGAAAGCAGGAAGGGCAGAGAGAACGCGATCATGCTTCGGGCGATGGGGCCCTGGGTAAAATCCCGCTGCGTCTTGCTCATCTGAAAAACCTCGCTTGTATATCAGGATATTCAGCTTCATCATATATCATACAAACGCAAAATTCAACCCCGCAACCCGTTTTTTTCTTATTTATTTGCCTTTATTTGCCCGAAGTCTTTTATACGTTGTATATTCCGATCAAATTTGTCGGGATTATTCATGCAGGATTCAACAAAAACGTTCCGAAAATTCATCGGTTTTTTCGTCAGTTTTTTTCTTTTTGGGCGTGCATTTTCCGAAAAAGTATGGTATGATAGTCAATGGCGTATACCGTATATGGTGATGCCGCTATTTCGGATGCAGTATCCGACGCAACAAGTAATATAAGGAGGTCTTGAACTGTCATGCCGGACAACAAAGACAAGTATGAGCAGCTGAATCAGGTCATCGCTGAGCTGAAAGACCAGCCCGGCGCGCTGATGCCCGTGTTGCAGCGCGCGCAGGGGATCTTCGGCTGCGTGCCCATGGACGTACAGAAGATCATCGCGGAGGGGCTGGGCGTCACGCTGAGCGAGGTCTACGGCGTCGCCACCTTCTATTCCCAGTTCCGCCTGGAGCCCAACGGAAAGTATACCATCAGCGTATGCCTTGGCACCGCTTGCTACGTCAAGGGCAGCCAGAAGGTGCTGGATCGCCTGAGCGAAGAGCTGCAAACCCCCGTGGGCAAGACGTCTCCCGACGGTCTGTTCACCCTGAACGCCACCCGCTGCCTGGGCGCCTGCGGCCTGGCTCCCGTCATGACCGTCAACGACGAGGTGTACGGCCGCCTGGTGCCCGACGATATTCCCGGCATCCTGGCCAAGTACAGAGAGCAGGCGTAATATATGCGCGATTTGTCCCTGCATATCCTGGACCTGATGCAGAACAGCATCCGGGCCGAGGCCGCCGTGGTTTCCCTGAGCGTACTGCTGGATGAGAACGGCCTTCTTTCTATTGTAATAGAAGACGACGGCACCGGCATGAGCGAGGAATTGCTTGCCCGGGTAACGAGCCCCTTCGCCACCACCCGCACCACAAGAAAGGTGGGCCTGGGCATCCCCATGATGGCGGAAAACTGCCGCCTGGCGGGGGGTGACCTGCGTTTGGAAAGCACGCTGGGAAAAGGCACGAAACTGACCGCCACCCTGGACACAGCGTCCATCGACTGCCTGCCGCTGGGCGATTTGCCCGGCACGGTAACGACGCTGGTGACCATGAATCCGGACAGGCCGGAATTCGTGCTGCACTGCCGCTCCCCCAAAGGGGAAATACAGTTCGACACCCGGGAAATCCGCGAAGCCTTGCAGGGCGTCCCTTTCAGTGAACCGGAAATCGCCGCATGGATCCTGGAATCTTTGCGGGAAGAAATAGAACCGATCTTTGGAGGTGTCATCTTATGAAATCTTTGGCTGAATTGCAGGCCATCCGGGAAAAGACCCTGAACCGCATCAACCTGCGCAAGGAAGAAGAAGGCGAGACCATCCGTGTGGTCATCGGCATGGCCACCTGCGGCATCGCCGCCGGCGCCCGCCCCGTGATGCTCTCCTTTATGGATGAGATTCAGAAGCGCAATTTGCAGCATGTCACCGTCAGCCAGACCGGCTGCATCGGCATGTGCCGCCTGGAGCCCATGGTGGACGTGATCCTGCCCGGCCAGGAAAAGGTCACCTATGTGCACATGACCCCCGAAAAGGTGGGCCGCGTGGTGGCAGAACACATCGTCAACGGCCGTCCTGTGGAAGAATACACCATCGGCGCCGCCGAAAAATAAGCATATGATGCTGTAATAGGGAGGAAGAATCAATGGATATCTATCGCGCTCATGTGCTCTGCTGCGGCGGTACCGGATGCAGCTCTTCCGGCTCCGCTCAGCTGATCGAGCGTTTTGAACAGAAAATCAAGGAAAACGGCCTGGACAAGGAAGTCAAGGTCATCCGCACCGGCTGCTTCGGCCTGTGCGAAGCGGGCCCCGTGGTCATCGTGTACCCCGAAGGCACCTTCTATTCCCGGGTGAAGGTGGACGACGTGGACGAGATCGTCACCGAACACCTGCTCAAAGGCCGCAAGGTGCAGCACCTGGTCTACAGCGACCACAGCACCCACGAGCAGAACGCCAACAAAGCGCTGTCCGACATCAATTTCTATAAGCATCAGCACCGTATCGCGCTGCGCAACTGCGGCGTCATCGACCCCGAAAACATCGACGAATATCTGGCCTTCGACGGCTATAAGGCTTTGGAAAAAGCCCTGACCACCATGACTCGGGAGCAGGTCATTGAGGAAATCCTGAAATCCGGCCTGCGCGGACGCGGCGGCGGCGGCTTCCCCACCGGCCTCAAGTGGAAATTCGCGGCGGCTTCCGTGGCCGACCAGAAGTACGTGGCCTGCAACGCCGACGAGGGCGACCCCGGCGCGTTCATGGACCGCTCCGTGCTGGAAGGCGATCCCCACTCCGTGCTGGAAGCCATGGCCATCGCCGGCTATGCCATCGGAGCCAGCGAAGGGTATATTTACGTCCGCGCTGAGTATCCTATCGCTGTGAAGCGCCTGGAAATCGCCATCGGCCAGGCCCGGGATTACGGCCTGCTGGGCAAGAACATTTTTGAAACGGGCTTTGACTTCGACATCAAGATCCGCCTCGGCGCCGGCGCGTTTGTGTGCGGCGAGGAAACCGCCCTCATGCGCTCCATCGAAGGCAAGCGCGGCGAGCCCACGCCCCGTCCTCCCTTCCCCGCGGTCAAGGGCCTCTTTGCCAAGCCCACCATGCTGAACAACGTGGAAACCTACGCAAACGTTGCCCAGATCATCCTGAACGGCGCGGACTGGTTCGCCGCGATGGGCACCGAAAAGAGCAAGGGCACCAAGGTGTTCGCCCTGGGCGGCAAGATCAACAATACCGGCCTGGTGGAGGTTCCCATGGGCACCCCGCTGCGCACCATCATCTACGATATCGGCGGCGGCATCCCCAACGGCAAGAAATTCAAGGCCGTGCAGACCGGCGGCCCCTCCGGCGGCTGCCTGCCCACGGAGCTGCTGGATACCCCCGTGGACTATGACAACCTGATCGCGGCTGGCTCCATGATGGGCTCCGGCGGTATGATCGTCATGGACGAGGATAACTGCATGGTGGACATCGCCCGCTTCTTCCTGGACTTCACCGTGGACGAAAGCTGCGGCAAGTGCGCTCCCTGCCGTATCGGCACCCGCCGGATGCTGGAGATCCTGGAACGCATCGTCAACGGCAAGGGTGAGGAAGGCGACATCGAAAAGCTGGAAAACCTGGCCAACACCATCAAGGCCACCGCCCTGTGCGGCCTGGGCCAGACGGCGCCCAACCCCGTGCTTTCCACCATCAAGTTCTTCCGTCATGAATACGAAGCCCATATCCGGGACAAGAAGTGCCCCGCGCATCACTGCCAGGCGCTGCTCAGCTACGTGATCGATCCCGAAAAGTGCCGCGGCTGTACGGCCTGCGCCCGCGTCTGCCCCGGCGGCGCCATCAGCGGCGAGGTCAAGAAGCCCCACGTGATCGACCCCAGCAAGTGCCTGAAGTGCGGCGCGTGCATCGAAAAGTGCCGCTTCGGCGCGATCTCCAAACAGTGATTCGTGCAAGGAGGAAAGAAAAATGGAACAAATGGTCAACCTTACGATTGATAACGTTAAGGTTTCTGTCCCCGCTGGCACGACCGTTCTGGAGGCTGCCAAGCAGGCGGGCATTAACATCCCCACCCTGTGTTATCTGAAAGACGTGAACGCCATCGGCGCGTGCCGCATGTGCGTGGTCAATGCGGGCGGACGCGCCCTGCAGGCTGCCTGCGTGCTCCCCGTCAGCGAGGGCATGGACGTCAAGACCAATACCCCCCAGATCCGCCAGTACCGCAAGAACCTGCTGGAACTGGTGCTTTCCGCCCATGAGCAGAAGTGCCTCTCCTGCATCCGTTCCACCAACTGCGAGCTTCAGAAGCTGTGCCGCGAGCTGGGCGTGGAAAACGGCGACAAATACGCCGGCAAGCAGAACCACTACGACGTGGACGACGTGAGCCCCTCCATCGTGCGCGACAACAACAAGTGCATCCTGTGCCGCCGCTGCGTGGCCGTGTGCTCCAAGGTACAGAACGTGGGCGTCATCGGCGCGGTGAACCGCGGCTTCGTGACCGCCATCGAATCCCCCTGGAACCTGAAGCTGGCCGATATGCCCTGCATCAACTGCGGCCAGTGCATCACCGCCTGCCCCGTGGGCGCGCTGTATGAGAAGGACGAGACCGGTAAGGTCTGGGAGCTGCTGGCCGACGAAACCAAGCACGTGGTTGTGCAGCCCGCTCCCGCCGTGCGCGCCGCCCTGGGCGAGGAATTCGGCCTGCCCATGGGCACCTCCGTTACCGGCAAGCTGGCCGCCGCCCTGCGGCGTATGGGCTTTGACCGGGTGTTCGACACCGACTTCGGCGCTGACCTGACCATCATGGAAGAAGCCACCGAGCTGGTGAACCGGGTCAAGAACAACGGCGTCCTGCCCATGATCACCTCCTGCTCTCCCGGCTGGATCAAGTTCTGCGAGACCTACTATCCGGACTTCATCCCCAACCTTTCTTCCTGCAAGAGCCCCCACGAAATGCTGGGCGCCATCATCAAGAGCTACTACGCGGAAAAAGCGGGCATCGACCCCAAGGATATCGCCGTGGTCTCCGTGATGCCCTGCACCGCCAAGAAGTTCGAGGCGGACCGTGAGGAACTGGCGGGCACCGGCTATCCCGATGTGGACGCCGTCATCACGACCCGCGAGCTGGCCCGGATGATCAAGGAAGCGGGCATCGACTTTGTGAACCTGCCCGACGAAGACTTTGACGACCTCTGCGGCGAGTCCACCGGCGCCGCCGTCATCTTCGGCGCCACCGGCGGCGTGATGGAAGCGGCCCTGCGTACCGCTTACGAAACCATCACCGGCGAAACCCTGGAGGATGTAAACTTCACCGCCGTCCGCGGCATCGAAGGCATCAAGGAAGCCACCGTCCAGGTGGGCGACCTGCCCGTATCCGTGGCCGTGGCCCATTCCACCGGCGCCGCTTCCAAGCTGCTGGATATGGTGCGCTCCGGCGAAAAGAAGTACACCTTCATCGAAGTCATGGCCTGCCCCGGCGGCTGCGTCACCGGCGGCGGCCAGCCCATCGTATCCAGCCAGGATAAGATGACCTGCGATCCCAGAGTGGAGCGCGCCAAGGCCCTCTACGGCGAAGACCTGAGCAAGCCTAAGCGCAAGAGCCACGAAAACGAACAGATCAAGAAGCTGTACGCCGATTACCTGGGCGAGCCCAACGGCCATCTGTCCCACAAGCTGCTGCATACGCATTACACCAAGCGCGAAAAGTATACAAAATAAAACAATCGATCCCCGGGGGAGGCAAGCGCCCCTCTCGGGGATTCTGCTATGAAAGGAAGGAAATTCCATGGCTGATTTTGAGGAAATACTGCGTAAAGCGACCGCGGAAGCGCAGGATTTTATCAATAACCCTTCCCGCCTTGACCAATTGCTGGTCAGCCTGGAAACGACCCTGCAAAAGGTGCCCGTCATCGGTGAATCCGTTTCCGAGCTGCCTACCATGGTCGCCATGGTGAAAAGCTGGATCAAAAAGGAATACACCGTTTCCGGCAAGGTGCTTGCCACCATCATCGGCGCGTTCATTTATGTGGTCAAGGGCAAGGATATCATTCCGGACAGCATCCCCGTGGTGGGCCGCGCCGACGATATCGCGGTGGTGGGCCTGGCGCTTAAATTCGTGGAACCGGAAGTGAAAGCCTATAAGGCATGGCGCGACGGAAGAAGGTAAAGGCATACCCTGTTTCATCCGGAGGATTTTCATTCTTGATTGCCAAAGAAAAAGCGTCTGAAAGCATGAACTACCTCGTCCTTGTGAACAGGCTGAACCCGCTGCCGGAGCACTGGGAGGACGGGCTGGAAACCGTGCGCGTTTCCAATTCCGTAGGGGATGAGGTGGAGGTGGAGCGCAAAACGTATGCGGCTTATCTGCTCCTCCGCTATGATCTTGAGGAAAACGACGGCATCCGCCTTGAGCTGGATTCCGGCCGCCGCAGCGTTGCGGTTCAGCAGGAAATCATGGATCGCTTCACAGAGAAGTACGGCGCGGATTATGCCGCGAAGACAGTGGCCGTCCCTGGTTATTCAGAGCATCACACGGGGCTCGCGCTGGATCTCTATTACCGGCTGGACGGAAAGGACATTTATACCAACGAAGAGATGGCGCGGTATCCCGGCATCTGGGAAAAGATCCACGCAAAGCTGGCCGCCTACGGCTTCATCCTGCGCTATCCCGATAACAAGGAGCATATTACCGGATACGGCTACGAGCCCTGGCACGTCCGGTATATTGACAGCGCGGAAATCGCGGGAAAAATCATGTCCCGGCCGGGCATGACCCTGGAAGTATACCTGGGCGCGGTCAACGATGCCGATCCCGTGATCGGCTGCGGCCCTTCCGCGCTTTACAGTGAAGAAGAGCTGAAAGAAGCCGCGGTGCAGATCAAGTGCAAATTCGCGTCCTTTCCCGGCTGCGAGCTTCACGCCCTGCGATATGCCGGAGATCCATGCTGCGGCGCGGAAAGCCTGCAGCGGATCAACAGCCTGGACCCGGGCAGGGGCTTTATTCAGGCCGCCAAGTTCCTCAGCGATTTTACGGGCGGCGAAGGAACGGAAGCAGGCCGGGCATACGCGGATTATCCCTGGTGGCTGGGGCGGACAGCCAACGGCGGCTGGCAGCTGATAAGCTGGGGACAGTGACCGGATGCCCCGGAAGCCGTAAACGGGACGCCCCCTTGAGCTGCTCTGACCGCTCCAACCATACAGTGCTTTTATATTTCTTTCCTTGCCCTGTCCCTTGTGATCAAACTACAAATCAGTTAAAGGAGGCGGTTTCCATGCCCGCAAAATGGCTGAAAGACACGGTGTTCTATGAGATTTATCCCCAGTCCTTCTGCGATACCAACAAGGACGGTATCGGCGACATCAACGGCATCATCGAAAAGCTGGACTATATCAAAAGCCTGGGCTGCAACGCCCTGTGGATCAACCCCTGCTATGATTCCCCGTTCAAGGACGCGGGCTACGACGTAAGGGATTATAAAAAAGTCGCGCCCCGCTACGGCACCAACAACGACCTGTACCGCCTCTTCGACCTTGCCCATCAGAAGGGCATCCGTGTGCTGCTGGATCTGGTGCCCGGCCATACCAGCGAGGAGCATGACTGGTTCAAGATGAGCTCCAAGGCGGAGCCCAACGACCTCTCCGGCCGCTACATCTGGACGGGCAAATGGTTCCTGGGGTGCCGGAATATTCCCTACATCGGCGGTGAAACCGAGCGGGCCTCCACCTACCTGATCAATTTCTTCAAGTGCCAGCCTTCCCTGAACTATGGCTTCCTCCAGCCTGAAGAGCCCTGGCAGAATCCCATCGACCACCCCGACGCCATCGCTACCCGGGAGGCGCTGAAGGACATCATGCGCTTCTGGCTCAGCCACGGCTGCGACGGCTTCCGCGTGGACATGGCCATGTCGCTTGTCAAATACGACGACGAGCAGAAAACAGGCACCCGGGCCGTGTGGAGCGACGTGAAGAAGATGCTGGAAGCGGAATTCCCCGACGCCGCCATGGTGTCCGAGTGGAGCGCGCCGAAGCTGTCCCTGCGCTGCGGGTTCGACATGGACTTCTACTTAAGCGACTGGGGCAACGGATACGTGCAGCTGCTGCGCGAATACTCCACCCATGGGGACGAGAAAAAGGACAACAGCTATTTCCGCAAAGATTCCGACCACGACATGACCGCTTTCCTGACCCAGTATATGGACTGGTATCAGGATACCAAAGGCCTGGGCTACATCTCCCTGCTCACCTGCAACCATGACACAGTGCGGCCCCGCTTCAACATGGATGAAACCGAGCTCAAGCTCTGCTACGCTTTCCTGTTCACCATGCCCGGCGTGCCCTTCCTCTACTACGGCGATGAGATCGGCATGCATTACCAGCAGCTTCCCACCAAGGAGGGCGGCTATTTCCGCACCGGTTCCCGTACGCCGATGCAGTGGAACCAGGGCAGGAACCTGGGCTTCTCTGAGGGCTGCGCGGATGCGCTGTATCTGCCTGTTGACCCGGCTCCCGACGCGCCCACCGTGGAAGCGCAGGAAAAGGATCCCGCTTCCCTGCTGCATACTGTCCGCGCGCTGCTTTCGCTGCGGCATCAGGAAGAAGACCTGCAGGCCGACGCTCCCCTCAGTATCGTATGCAGCGAACCCGGCAAGCCTGTGGTTTACCGCCGGGGCGGTCTTCTGCTGGCTGTCAACGCCGCGGGCGAAGCCATGCCGACCGCTGCGGAGGCGGAAGGAAAACAGATCCTTTTCTCCCTGGGCGAAGCCAAGGTTGAAAACGGACAGCTCCTCCTCGGCGCCCAGTCCTTCGCGGTGCTGAAATAATACAGGGCCAAGCCGCTTTTACTCACGCGTCTTTCCGTGATCGGAGGCTTTGGAAGAACCCGTTTTTCAAGCAATTGAAAGGCGGGTTCTTTTGGTATACAGATTTTTCATTTGCTTTTTCGCTATTCTTCGATATAATAAATATGGCAGGAATAAAAGAAACAAGCCGGGAAAAGCTATGGGCGTATGACAAAGCACCCGGTGGAAGAATTTACAATTTGCCATTGATCATTCACCGGGATACCGACATATATTGAAACATCAATTCACCGGGAAAGGGGCTGTGCGTTTGAAGAGAACCATCCGATTCCTGTCTGTGATCCTGGCGATGCTGCTGGTCTTTCCCTTTTCAATGCAGGCGAAAGCGGAAAAGACCACCGGCATCGTGCGTGTGCTGCTGACGAAGCTCAAAACTACCGACCAGCTGAAAATCTCTCTGGACGGCAGCTATACCCTGGGCGATATCGCGTTTCAGCGGGGCAGCAGCCTGACCGTTGTCAGCGACGGCAAGGCGCTGTATGTATACTATGAAGGCATGTCCCTGAAGATGGGCAAAGAAATGGCCCTGATCCGCCATGCGGTGGAGGAGGGCCTGGAAAACGGGCTTCGCTTCAACGGCGCTTATGAACTGCATCCCGGCGACCTCAAACTGTCCGTTGCCGGCGGGGGCATCCGCGCCGTGCTGTACGCGCCGGTGGAAGAATACCTGCTGGGCGTAGTGC
Source organism: Clostridia bacterium (assembly GCA_017550745.1). Lineage (GTDB taxonomy): Bacteria > Bacillota > Clostridia > Christensenellales > Aristaeellaceae > RUG563. Next base: position 18,928 of record JAFZOG010000007.1, read on the forward strand.
CTTATGAGATGAATGATTCCTTCCCCCTGGAAGCGCTGAAAGCGCAGGCTGTGGCCGCGCGAACCTACGCCTTGAAAAGAACCGGCGCCGACAGGGATTACGACGTGGAGGACAATACCAACGACCAGGCGTATTACGGCGTGAAGGCGGAGCATAAAAACGCCGCCCGGGCTGTGCGGGAAACCGCCGGCCAGTGCGGTTTTTACAAAGGAAGCATGGCGGACTGCTATTACTCCGCCAGCAACGGCGGGCAGACGGAGCTGCCCTCCCACGTTTGGGGCAAAACCAATCCGGGCTACCTGCAAATGAACGACGACCCTTACGACCTGCAAAACCCGGAAAGCGCGGTAAAGCGCGCGTCCCTGCCGAAAACGCTGAAAACAAACGACGATTTGGGCGCGCTGAAAACACCGATCCTCAGCGCCTTGTCTGAGCTTCTGGAAAGCAAGGGCTACGACGGCGATATGGCGCAGATCCGCGTGGTCGGCATTCAAGGCGCGGAAACAGCCCTGCCCATGTACCAGGACGCTCCGTCGAAAATCATGACCCTGCTGCGGCTGTTCCTGACCGTGGAAGCAAGACAATTGATCCCGGAAGACTTTTCGGACGAAGTGGAATACTCCATTTTTTCCGTGATCCACGACGACGCGCCGCTGCCGACGCCCTCCCCCTCTCCCGCCTCCGCTGCGGGCGAACAATGGAGCGCGCCGAAAACGCTGCCGGAAGCCGTGCTGGTGACGCTGGACATCTTCCCGCTGGTAGAGCAGCGCTTGAATCTTTCCATCAACGGCGGCAGCAACGAGCTGATCACTGTCCGGGAAACGAGCTCCGCCTTCGTGCTGGAATCCCGGCGCTACGGACACGGAGTGGGTCTGAGCCAGCGCGGCGCACAGTACATGGCGGGGCTGTACCGCTGGACGTATGACCGGATCCTTCAGTTTTATTATCCCGGCATGAAGCTGGAAACTATCGCCTACACCTTCTCTATGCCGCAAAAGCTGGACAGCCGCTTCCTCGCCACCCCCGGCCCGGCCGCGACGCCCACGCCCCGGCCCACGGTGATGCCGGTTCTGGCCACTCCCGGGCCCCGGGAATACAAAGTGCGCGTTACGAACATCGGCGTGAATTCCTACCTGAATCTCCGCGCTCAGCCCAACACCCAGGCGGAAGTGCTCCGCCAGCTGTATTACGGCCAGGAGCTGATCGTGACCGAAGAAACGGAGGACTGGCTCACCGTACATACCGACGATCTGTCGGGGTATGTGATGAAAGAATTCGTTCAGAAAATCCCATGAAAAAAGACGCGGGAAATGTACCCGCGTCTTTCATTCATCTCTGAATGGGCCTTCAGGCCTTCTGCCATTCATCAGCCTTGGCGGCGGAAATGCGCTTGATGGTTTCTTCCGCGTAGGGAGATTCAGCGCCGCCGATGCCGTAGAGGAACAGCTTGCCGTCCTGGGTCTTATACAGGGCTTCTTCATAGCCGGCGGGATCGCCGAAAGATCCGAAGGTTTTCTTCTGAACCAGTTCGGAAGCTTCTGTATCATATTCAACCTTGCAAATAACCTTCTTCATGCTGCCGAGTCCTTTCATGTACGGCATATTGCCGTGTTCTTATTTCTGTGCCTTTTTCAGCACAGGTATATCATATCACAAGGGAATACCGAACGCAATGTTCCTTATTTGTCTGATAATTGCCAAATCAGGCAAATCTGAGGGTTTTTCCCTATTTTTTGGGTTCGTCCGGCGGCTTTTTTTCCATGCCGTCTTTCATGCGGTGGGCCAGCGCCCTTTGGACATGGCCGGCCAGCATGGAGAGGAACTCCGCGTTGGTGGGTTTCCCCCGCTCCGCGTCCACGGAATATCCGAACAGGTTTTGAATCGCGCCCAGATCTCCATGGAGCCAGGTGTGCTCGATGGCAGTCCGGACGGCTTTTTCCACAGCGGAGGACGATGTGCCGCACCGCGCGGCGATAAGCGGATACAGCATTCCGGAATAGGAGGCCCCGAGCTGCGGAGCGCAGGCCAGCACGGACACGGCCTGACAGATATAGTTTTTCCCCTTCACAGCATTCGATATACCAAGCCGCGCAGCAAGTTTTTCAGAGATTTCCCTCCTGTCCGCTTCCCACGGTTCCGACAGCCTTGGCAGAGGCGTTTGGGCGGTTGCCTGCGCAAGGCGCGCCAGGTCCGCGTCCCCGCAATCCCACAGGGCAGCGGCATCGGCCCCTTTGGAAAGCGCTGTACGGATCCATTCTTCTTCCCGGCCTAAATACAGCACCCGCGGCGGCGCGGGCATACTGTCCCGCATCCAACGGAGCAGGTTCAGGCTGTCAACCCCGGAAAGAACACCGTCCAGCAGCAGAAAATCTGGGCGCAGGCTGTTGATGTCAGGCAATATCGCTTCATCGCTGCCGCTGCCGACCACGGACAGGGAATCCGCCCGGCCCAGCAGCGCTTCAAAGCGCAGCGGTTCCAGCGCCGCGATATAAGCGCTCCTTTGCGTGTTCAGCATGAAGCGCCTCTCTTTGTATTCTTTCTGTGCCAGAACGCTGAAAAAACCACCGAGGAAATCGTGATCGCCATGGCGATGCCGCAGATGCCAAGCAGCGTCGCCGCGCCGGTCTGGACGGCATTGCTGTATTCTCCATCCACCACATAGAGCATGGTGCGGTACAGGCCGACGCCGGGCACCAGCGGGATGATGGCCCCGGTCACAAACAGCGTGGCGGCGCGTTTCATCAGCCTGGCCGCCAGCTCACAGATCAGGCCGATCAAAAGGCTGGCGACGAAATAGGCCAGCGTGCTCTGCCGGAGCCCCAAAAACACGGTATAGCCGAGAATACCCACCAGGGAACTGACCAGGATAGTGCTTTTCGGCTGATGCAGCAGCACCGAAAAGCTGGCTGCCGCGATTCCGCAGGCAATCAGCTGAATCCACAGGCTCACAGCAAACCGCCTCCCCGCATGCTCAGCATCAGGCCGATACCGGCTGCCAGCATCATCACCGACAGGATGGCCTCCCCCAGCCGCGCGCCGCCCGACACCAGATCCCCCCGGATGGTATCGCGCATGGCGTTGGTGGTAGCCAGGCCGGGCAGCAGCGGCATGATGGCCCCGCTGATCACCGGCTCAATGCTCACCTGGCAGAATAATGCCTTTCCCAGCAGCGCCAGCAGCGTGGTCAGCGCGCCTGCGATCATGCTGGAAATCAGCGGCGGTGTTTTCATTTTTTGCAGCGGCGTCAATACCCACTGCACCAAAGCGCCGCAAAAAAAAGAAACGCCAAAATCCGTCCAGCTGCCCCCCAGCATGATCGTAAAGCAGGCCGCGGTCACGGCGCTGGCAGCGGTCAAAAGCCATCGCTTTTCTTTTTCCGGGCGTTTGATTTCCTTCAGCGCTTTGACTGCTTCTTCGGCCGTCATGCTGCCGGAAGCTACCTTCCGGGAAATACCGTTGCATTCGTCGATGCGGTTCAAGTCGATGGAACGGCTGTGTACCCGCACGATCCGGGTGATCGTATTATCCTCCTCCAGCGTCAGCGTCAGCATCAGGCCGGTCGGCAGCGCCAGCACATCCACCCGGGGAATGCCAAGGCCCTGGCACATCCTCTCCACGGTTTCCTCCGCCCGGTAGGTTTCCCCCCCGTTTTCCAGGATCAGCTGGGAGGCCAGGCATACCGCGTCCAGCGTTGTGGTAATGGAATCCATTTGGCAAATCCCCTTTGTTATCGCACGTCCCGATCAGAAAACAGTGGATGAGGCGATCAGGAACTGCGCCAGATAATAACAGCCCATGGCCAGATAATCATAGCATTTGGAAGAAATATTCCGAACAATGCGGAACAGCAGCATAATGTCCGACACAACAAACAGGAGCGCCCCTGCCATCATCAGCGGCTTCTGGCCAATCGCCAGGGACAGCATGGCGCTGATGAGCAGGGCATAGGCCAGATAAGGAAGCGCGCTTTTTCCCTTTGACAGCTTTTTGATCTGCGGGTACAGAACGGCCACCGCCGCAGCCAGCAGCATAAACACCGCCAGGCTGGTTCTTCCGGGGGGGCCGGACATAAGCAGCGCCGCGCAGTAGCACAGATGCCCGATGCCAAAGAAAACGGTGCCCGTGAGAAAACTCAGATCCAGGATCACATCGGCCAGCACGCATACGCTCAGGCCGATCGCCGTCATCAGATGAACGGGGGACAGGGAAAAGGAATACCCATAAAAGGCCAGCACCGCGGCCATTGCCGTGGCGGCGCCTTTAAAGAACCATTCCTGCCATTTATGCTCCACCGAGCCCCATTTGATGGACTGGTAGATCAGATACAGCATGGTCATCAGCGCAAGGCATCCGCCTGCCCAATACCATTTCATGCGTGACGCTCCTCTCCTTGGAACGATTTTCGGAGGCGCAGCGAAGGCTGTCCTCCCGCACATGCCGAGTCAGGATATGCCGGGCGTTTTGCTTATACTTTTTGCGGATAAAAATGTCAAAAGATTTGGGATGGATTTTTCGTTCCAGCTAAGTCGAACGAAGGGAGGCGCAGCAGCGCTGCGTTGGCCGGAATGAGACGGCGCTGGAACAGAAAAGACGCCCAAAGATTTGACGTTTTCATCCAAGAAAAGTATTAAACAATTTCGGTGAAGCGATAGCCTGCTTCTTCTATTTTATTCCGCATTTCCCGCAGGCGCGCCGTATCCGACGTTTTTTTGGAAAACAGCGCTTTCAGCACCGGTTCGTTTTCAAACGCCAGGCGCGTATAGATACGGTCGGAATAGAAGAGAAAATATTTCAGGCTGCCCGCCGCGCGGCACTCCCCCACGCATGCGCTGTCGCCGCCGCGCTCTCTTCCATACCGGGCAGCGCATTCACGAAAATCAATGAAGCCGCCCAGGTAATGGATCCCTTCTCCGGTAACCTCCTCCACGTCGCGATCCCATATGGTAAAGCAATCCATGGTATTTCCCCCGTTTATCGGTCGGTGTCTCCGTGCAGCTGCATCTGCTCGTTCAGCAGGTTGATGTTGCCACAGCCCATGGTGAGCACCAGGTCGCCCGGCTGCCAATGGCTGCGAAGGTATTTTTCGGTGTCGTCGAAGGTGGGGGTATGCACTGCGTCCACGCCGTGGGCGCGCATCCCTTCCACCACCATTTCCGCCTTGATGTCGCCGGGGTCTTTTTCCCGCGCCGCGTAAATATCCGTGACCAGGGTATAGTCTGCCGCTTCAGTACAGGTGAGATAATCCTGGAACAGGCCCTTCACCCGGCTGTAAGTATGGGGCTGCATCACCGCCCACAGGTGATTGGGCCGCTGCATCTTCGCCACCGACAGCGCGGCCCGCATTTCGGCGGGATTGTGGCCGTAATCGTGGTACATTTTCACACCGTCGATGATTCCTGTCAGCTCAAACCTCCGGTGCACGCCCGCGAAGCGGCTCAGGGACGCGGCGATTTCCTCCGGCTTTACGCCCAACACGTGGGCCGCGGCAAATGCCGCCAGGGAATTGATCACATTAAACTGGCCCGCCACCCGCAGTTTTACATGCGCCAAACGCTCCCCCCGGAACATCACGTCGTATTCCGGGCAGCCGGTATCGCTGAAAGCCAGCCGATCGGGATAATAGTCGTCCCCCGGTTCCATGCCAAAGGTCCGCTTATCGCAGGAAAGGCGGGTAAACAGGCGCAGGATGCGCCGGTCCTCGCCCCAGCCCAGCGCCGTGCCGTGGGGAGGCAGCAGGCCGAGGAACTTTCCGAACGCATGCTCGATATCGTCAATATCTTTGTACCAGTCCAGATGGTCGGCGTCGATGTTCAGCACCACCGCCACGGTGGGACGCATCTCCAGGAAGCTGCCGTGGAATTCGCAGGCTTCCGCCACGAACACGTCTTTCTTTCCGATCCGGCTGCCGCCCCCCAAGGCGTCCAGCCGCCCGCCGATATGCACTGTCGGGTCAAGCCCGCATTCCAGCATGGATTCCGCGATCATGGAGGAGGTGGTGGTCTTTCCGTGGGCTCCGCAGACACAGACGGCGTTTTTATGCCCCCGCATCAGCTGGCCCAGCAGGGTGGAACGCTCCATTTCCGGAATGCCCAACCGTTTTGCCTCCTGCCTTTCCGGATTCTCCGAAGCGATGGCCGCGGAAAAAATAAGCAGCTTGGCGCCCTGCACATTCTCGGCCCGGTGGCCCACCGCCACCTGGATGCCCATGTTCCGCAGCCTCTCCACCGCGTGGGAATTGGCATTGTCGGAGCCGGTAACGGTATATCCTTCCTTGAGCAGCATTTCCGCCAGCCCGCTCATGCTGCTGCCGCCGATGCCGATCATATGCACCCGCTGCCCCTGATAATCCAAAATGTCGATCATGCTCCACCTCGAAATCAACCGTTTTTTTCCTTGTCCTATTATACGACGGAACCAAGGCAAATATCAAGAGGGCCCCGGAACATCTTTTTTATTCCGGCATTGACAATCACCGGACGGGGCATTATCATAAAAAAGAAAGAAGGGGGGAACGCCCATGTATGAAGGCAGGCTGGTCCGCTTGCGGGCGTTTGACAACAGCGATTTAATGAAGCTGCTGTCCTATCAGAATGATTATGACGTGATGCGCGGCGCGTCCGGCGCGATCCTGTACCCTTCCACAGTGGACGACACGGCGCGTGAAATGGGAAAGAACACCGGCTTTACCGCCGGGGAATACCAATTCGCCATCGAAACAAAAACGGATCAGCGCTTCATCGGGCAATGCGGATTCGTGAAAGTGAACTGGAAAAACAGGGTGGGCGAGCTGGCGATCCTGATCGGCGACAAGGAATACCGCGGCAAGGGCTATGGGGCAGACGCCATCGAAACGCTGTGTACCTTCGGTTTCGGGGAAATGAATCTGCGCAAGATCAAAGCCCAGGTGTTTGACTTTAATGAAGCTGCCATCCGGTGCTACGAAAAGTGCGGGTTCGTGCGGGAAGGCACGCTGAAGCAGGAAATATACCGCGAAGGCGCTTATCACGACGTGGTATGCATGGCGCTGTTTCGTAAGGCTTAACGGAGGATTGTGTCATGGATTATACAGAAGTCACCATTTCCACCACCACCCGGGGGGCAGAAATCGTATCGGATATCCTGCTGCGCCTGGGCGCGGCGGGCACGCAGATCCTGGACCGGGCCGATCTGCCGGATCCCAATAAACCCACCGCCAACTGGGAGCTGATGGATCAATCCGTCATCGACGCCATGCCCGAGGACGTGCAGGTGAAAGCCTGGTTCGACGAAGCGAGGCTGAAGGGCATCATCGGTTCCCTGCGGGAACAGCTGGCGCTGGCGAAAAACCCGGATATGGGCACGCTGAACCTGACTTTGCAGGGCGTGAAGGAAGAGGACTGGGCAGAGAACTGGAAGCAATATTACAAGCCTTTCCGCATCGGAGCGCATATGGTGGTGAAGCCCACCTGGGAATCCTGGGACGCCCAGCCCGGCGACCTGATCATCGAGATCGACCCCGGCATGGCCTTTGGCACTGGCACCCATGAAACCACCGCCATGTGCGTGGGCCTGATCGAAAAATACTACCGCGGCGGCACGCTGCTGGACGTAGGCACCGGCAGCGGCATTCTGGCCATCGCGGCGGCGCGGCTGGGCGCGAAGGGCATTGTAGCCGTGGACATCGACCCGGATGCCGTGCGCGTGGCCAAGGAAAACGTGGCCCACAACGGCCTGGAAGCCGCCATCGACGTACGGAAGGGCGACCTGCTGCAGGGCCTGTCCCAGCAGTTCGATTTCGCCGTAGCCAATATCCTGGCCCCCGTCATTTGCATGCTGGCAGCGCCGCTGAAAAAACACCTAACCCACGGCGGTATTTTTGTCTGCTCCGGCATCATCGCCGAGGCTGAACAGGATGTGCGCACTGCTCTGCTGGCCGCGGGCTATACCATCACGGAAGTCCGGCATCAGGGCGATTGGGTGGCCTTTGCCTGCGCCGCTTAACGGCCGTATGCTGTCCTGAAAGGGGTCGATCGGAATGAGGAAAGAAAGCGACAAAAAGTCGCTGCTCCGGCAAATCGCCGACCAAGCGGGCGTGTCGGTCAGCACGGTTTCCATCGTGCTGAACGGACGGGGCGAGGAGATGCGGATTTCGGCGTCCACCCAGGCCAGGGTGCGGGAGTGCGCCAGGCTTGCGGACTACACGCCGAATGTGTACGCCAGAAAGCTGCGCAAATCCGCCGACGGCAACGGGGCAAAGGTGGTGGGCGTTTTCTGGAGCACCGATTTTCTGGATGAAAGTATGGGCGAATTTTTCCTCAACGCCAACCAGACCATCGCCGAAAAAGGCTACTCCGTCGATTTCTCCATTCACTTTTTCCCGCCCGGAAAGCTGTCGGAGGTGCGGGAGCAGCTGAACCCATGGCAGTACAACGGGCTGCTGTTCTGCGGCACCCGCAGTGAGGACGTGGAGTTTCTCGAAACGCTGAACCTGGATATTCCTGTTGTGCTGTCCAATAATTCGCAGTCCGACCGGCTGAGCAGCGTATATGTGGACAATATCGACGTGGGCAAGCGCAGTGCCCGGGAGCTGTACAGCCACGGCTACCGCCGGGCGGGGATCATCACCCAGAGCAGGGTCACTTCCGGCGCGGGCATCCGCCGCTTCGGCTTTACCAGCGAGGCGGAGCGCCTGGGCATCACCGTTCGTCCCGAATGGTGCGCCAGCGTGGATTTTGCGGATTTTTACGCGGCCAACCGGGAAATCGAACGCATCTTTTCCGGAGAGGAAAAGCCGGAAGCGCTGTTTGTGGTCAGCTACCACAACGTCATCAGCATCATCGTGGCCATCAATAACCGCGCGACGATGCAAACGGCGGAAGAGCCCTGCGCCCTGATGATCTGCGGCGGAAGAGGAAAGCTAAACGTTTTAGCAAGCAACGCCGCCTTTATCAACCTGGGGATCGGCAATTATGCGGAGCAAAGCCTGGAGATGCTGTGGCTGCTGATGGACAGCAGCCTGAAGGGACCGGTCAAATGGGCCATGACCCCGCAGATCGACACCGAAAATTTAAAATTTGTCCCATAATCATCCGGATTACACAAGTAATATCCACGCCGAAGCCGCTGCTGTTTCGGCGTTCTTTTTTTCAGTATGAACCGGCAAACAAAAAAAATGGGAAAAATATTTCCAAAATGGGTTGACAAGCAGTGCTTGCTGCGCTATAATACAGCTACTAAAACGAAATAGCACAAATTTCGTTTCACAAAAATGGAGACAAAAAGGAGGATTCCCAACAATGAAGAAGGCTCTGTCATTCATCCTGGCGGCGATGATGCTGCTCAGCATCGTGAGCATCGGTTCTGCCGAAGCCCCCGTCACGGTCACCTTCTGGAACGGCTGGACCGGCTCCGACGGCGACGTACTGATCGAAATGGTGGATGAATTCAACAAGACCAACCCCTACAACATCCATGTGGAAATGGACATCAACGCTGACTTCCAGACCAAGATCGCGGCCACCTTCGCCGCTGACGAAGGCCCCACCATGATCCTGGGCGCGCATTCCTATAAAGACACCTATCCGGATTACCTGATCGACATGAACGAAGTGTTTGAGAAGACCGCCCTCAAGAGCGAAGACTTCGTGCAGGGCTATCTGGATCTGTGCTCCAAGAACGGCATCCTGTACGTGGTGCCTTTCCAGGTGACGGGCCGCTATATGTACTGGAACAAGGACCTGTTCGAGGCCGCCGGCCTGGATCCCAACACGCCCCCCAAGGACTATGACGAGTGGGTGGAAATGGCCGAGAAGATCACCAACCCGGATATGAACGTGTACGGCTCCGGCGTCAGCTACAACGCCATCTACACCAACCTGCAGGTGATCCAGCGCATGGGCGGCCTGTTCGTGGTGCATGACAGCGAAGGCAAGCTGGTGCCCACCTTCGCCAACGCCGACGGCGTGAACCCCGGCTACGCCAAGTTCCTCACCTGGTTCAAGGGCATGACGGATAAAGAAATCAACCCCATTGAAGCGGACACCACCTCCATGTTCCAGGCCGGCCAGATCGGCATCATGCCCGACGGCGCCTGGGCCAGCGCCGGCGCTGACGCCGCCGGAATCAACTACGGCGTGTCCCAGCTGCCCTACGGCGACGCAGGCGCGATGAACCCCTGCTCCGTGTCCGGCTTCTCCATCACCAAGTACGCCTCTGAGGAAGAAAAGCTGGCCGCCATGAAATTCATTGAATGGTGGCACAACGGGTTTGAGACCACGGAAACCACCGCCTGCCTGACCTGGTCCCTGCGCTGCGGCTTCCCCGGCTACTATATGCCCGCGATCAACGATGCCCGTTATCAGGCCTCCGAAAAGCTGGCCATGATGACCTGCACCGATAACGAAGCTTCCACCACCTATATGGCGCCTGACGATTTCGTCTTCACCTTCCAGCTGGCCTCCGAAGTCATCGAAGTGATGGTGGAAGACGTGATCATCGGCGGCATGGACGTCGAAGCCGCCCTGCTCAAGGCCGAGCAAGGCGCGGAAGCCCTGCTGAAGTAATCCGTTCACAAAGCAACTTGCATCGCATCGGAGGGGTGGGGGTAAAGCCCCGCCCCTCCTTTTCGCACTTTATGATACCCCCGAGCGAATAACCGAACCGCTGCTGAAAGGTGGAGTCCTGTATGCAGGCAACAGCAAGAAAGAGCAAACGGCGGGGCGCGCTGGCGCCTTATCTGTTCATCGCGCCGGTGATCATCCTCCTGTTCGTGTTCAATATTGCCCCGCTGCTCGTCAGTTTTTTCATCAGTCTGTTTGACGCGGACATTTCGTTCAACCTGACCAAATTCATCGGATTGGGCAATTTCGCGGAAGTGTTCCGGGACAACAGGTTCTACAACAGCCTGAGCGTGACGCTGAAATGGACGGTGGTGGAAGTGCCCTGCCAGCTGCTCATCGCGCTGCTGCTCGCCGGGCTGCTCACCCGCAACACCGTAACCAACAAGCTCTTCCGCGCCATTTACTTCATGCCCATCGTGTGCTCCGCCACGGCGACAGGCATCATGTGGAAGCTGATCCTGCACTCCAACGTAGGCTACATCACCTATGTGCTGCGGATCATGGGCTTTGGCAAGATCAACTTCATGAACACCGCAGGGCTTACGTTCTACGTGATCGTGTTCATGTCGGTGTGGAAAACCTTCGGCATTTCCACCACCATCCTCATCGGCGCCATGCAGAACGTCCCCACCGTGCTGTACGAGGCCGCCGATATCGACGGATGCAGCCGGTTCCGCCAGTTTTTCTGCATCACGCTGCCGGGCATCAAATCCACGCTGTGGTTCCTGATCATGACCCGCATCATCGGGTCCTTCCAGGTGTTTGATATCGTATATACCACCACGGGCGGCGGGCCGAGCCTGACCACGGAAACGCTGGTCACCTACATCTACACCCGCGGCTTCGAGGTGTTCAGGATGGGATATGCGTCCGCCCTGTCCGTGGTGCTGCTGGGGCTGATCCTGATCATCACGGTGATCATGTACAGCGCCATGCTCAAGGGCGAGAAGGAGTGAGGTGAACGGTATGTCGACGAAAACGATGAAACGGATAAAATACCTGCCCATCTTCCTCCTGCTGCTGTTTTTTGCCCTGCTGATCATCCTGCCGGTGCTGTGGATGGCGCTGAGCGCGTTCAAGCCCGCCAAGGAAATCATCAAGTATCCGCCCACCCTGTTTCCCAGCAGGTTTGACACCGGCAATTTCGCCCGCCTGAAAACCCGGCTGCGCATCATCGACTATATCCGCAATTCGCTGATCTACGCCCTGGGCACCACGCTGCCGTCGGTATTCCTGTGCACGCTGGCGGGCTACGGCTTCGCCCGGTACCAGTTCAAGGGCCGCAGCGCGCTGTTCATCGTGGTGCTGGCCACCATGATGATCCCCTTCCAGGTCACGATGATCCCGCTGTTCCTGGTGGTCAAGAAGATGGGGATGTATGACACCTATGCCGGCCTGATCCTGCCAAAGCTGGCGGCGGCCATCACGATTTTCATGATGCGCTCGGCCTTCGTGACGCTGCCCAAGGAGCTGGAGGAAGCGGCGCGCATCGACGGCGCGTCGGAGTTCGGCATATTCTGGCGCATCATGCTGCCCCAGGTAAAGCCCTCCATCATTACCATGCTGATCCTGGGCGTCAACGCGGCGTGGAACGACCTGATGTGGCCCCTCCTGGTAACGGGCGATACAAAAATGCGCACGCTGGCCAACGGCCTGGCGCTGTTCATCGGCTCAGACACCACCGAATACGGCCCTGCCTTTGCGGGCGCGGTGTGCTCCATCCTGCCGATGCTGCTGCTGTACGTTTTCGGCCAAAGGTACTTCGTGGAAGGCACCGTGACCAGCGGCCTGAAAGGGTGATAAAAGATGGCATTGTATTTGAAAACATTTGAAAAGGACGGTACCCGGACCTATCTCTTCTATCCCGGCGAAAAGAACCGCACGCCCTTCAAGCGCCGCAGCGTCACCGTGCTGATGGACGCCGCTTCGGAGGAATCCGTGCGCAGGCTGATGGCGGCCTGGGATATGGAAACGCTGGCGTATGAAAAGCAGCTGATCCTCTGCTTCCCTGTGGCTCCCGCGGGCGGCTGGGGCAAAGCGCCGTATGAGGAATGCAAGCGGGTCTTCGACACCTGCCAGATGGGGATGGGCAAGCCGGACGACAAACCCCTTCCCCGCAACTCCTTTGGCATTCCCACCACCGAAGCCATGCTGGCCACCTGGCATCCCATGAACGATACCAAGTATCTGGTGGGCATCGGGGACGGCGCGTCCTTCGCCCTGACCCTGGCCATGACCGCGCCCGCCAACATCGCAGCGGTCCTTGCGGAAGGCGGCGAACCCAGGCCGCTGAACCGGGCGGAAAGCCCCGTGCCTGTGTGCCTGGTGAACGCGGATGAAAAGGTGCAGGCGTATTTCCGCCGGGTGAACGGCGTGGACCGCATGGAGGAACGTGCGGGCTTCACCGTCATTTCCTCAGCGCGGAATCCCCTGCAAATGACCCTGCTGCCGCTGCATAAGGACAAGATCGACGCCGGGCTGCTGCGGGGCGTTACGGAAAACCTGTTTATGCCGGTGCGGCGGCCCAATACCTCTGTCAACGGCGACGTGGAGCCCTCCATGCGTCTGGAAGACGCGGGCTTTGAATACTATCTGGACGATACGCGGCTGGGCGACGGAAAGGCGCACACCTGGTTCACCCACGTGCCGAAGAAAGCGGAAATGCCCAAAGCAGGCTGGCCGCTGGTCATGTTCTATCACGGAGGCTCGGACAATCCCGCCGAAGCCGCTGAAATGAGCAAGCTGCATGAGCTGGGTGAGCGGGAGGGCTTTATTACCGTGTACCCCTGGGGCACCGACCGCTGCGGCTGGAACAGCGCCATGAACCCCGACCAGGAGGACGACGCGCTCTTCTGCGACCTGCTGATCGACTACGTGCTGGCCAGCTATCCCATAGACCGGGAGCGGGTGTACGTGACCGGCTTTTCCAATGGCGCGGCCATGGCCCAGACCGTGGCGCTGCTGCACCCGGAAAAGATCGCGGGCCTGTTCCATATCGACAGCAACTGGCCGGGCAAGTACGGCGGATATCAGGCCGTGACGGAACAGGACATCACGCCCTTCCGCCTGGGCTTTGAACGCAAAAAAGAATACGATTACCGGATGCCGGTGTGGTACACCTACGGCAGCCGGGAGATTTCCTTCCCCGTGTTCCGGGACAGCACCCAGCAGAACCAATACGACCTGTGGAAACGGTACAACCATATCGCCGTGAAACCCACCCCCGCCCAGGGCGAGCCCAACCCCACCGGCTGCGGCGCCGAAGGCGACAGGACGGAGGAGATCCGGCCCACGAATCGCCATCCCGAGCACTGGTATCAGGTGCTCAGGTTCTACACCGACGACGCCGATAGGCTGAATCTTTACAACTTTGCCATCATGCACGATAAAGGCCACGATATCGCCCAGATGGACGCGGAGCTGGGCTGGCGTTATGTGCGCGCATTCCGCCGCAAGGCCGGCGGCTCGCTTGAAATCGTCGAAGAATAAGGAGGCATGGAGCCATGAAACCCATTGACAACGAATATACCAGCCTGCACAGCGACGGGCTGTTTTACGACGCCGTGAACCTGACCATGCGGCTTTTCAAGGGTGAAAACGGCGTGGAGGGCCCCCGGCACGTGTTTCAGCGGGACGCGGCCGAGGTGCACGACGACGGCAGCGTCACCTTCTGCTTCTTCGCCCCTGAAGCCCGGGAAGTGTCGGTAGGCGGTTTCGGCGGCTCCTTCAGCAACGTGCCCGTGCCCATGCGCAAGGATGAGCAGGGCTACTGGACGGTGCGGCTCACCAGCCTGCCCGCCGGCTTCCATTACGTCAATTTCTTCGTGGACGGGGTAGAAGTCACCAATCCCCTGGGCCGGGTGGCATACGGCGGGCATAAGACGGCGAACATCGTGGAAATACCCGAAAAGGACGATTTCTATATGCTCAAAGCCGACGTGCCCCACGGCACCCTGCATATGGAGCATTTCGATTCCCAGGTGACGGGCAAGGTGCGCAACTGCTGGGTGTACACGCCCTTTGGCTACGAAAGCCATCCCGAAAAGAAATACCCCGTGCTGTACCTGCAGCATGGCGGCGGCGAGACGGAAACCGGCTGGATCTGGCAGGGCAAGGTCAATTACATCATGGACAACCTCATCGCGGCGGGCAAATGCAAGGAAATGATCATCGTGATGAACTGCCTGTACTGCGTAGACTGGCGCAAGCAGGAGGATTTTATCACCGGTGATTTCGACAGCATGCTGGTGAAGGACTGCATCCCCTTCATCGAGGGCCGCTACCGGGTGCTGCCCGGGGCGGAAAACCGGGCCATGGCGGGGCTGTCCATGGGCAGCTACCAGACGCTGATGACCACCATGCGCCATCTGGGGGACTTCCCCTATATCGGCATTTTCAGCGGGGCCATGCTGCGGCGCTGGTACTGCGATTTTGATTACTATCAGAATTTCGAGGACGCGGAAAGCTTCAACAGCAAGGTGAAGCTCTTCTTCTTCGGCTGGGGCCAGCAGGAGGACCGCATCAACCGCGACCTGATTCCCGATCTGGACATGCTCAGGCAGAAGGGCATCCAGTTCAGCACTTATACCTGCCCCGGCTACCATGAGTGGACGGTGTGGCGCAAGTGCTTAAGGGAGTTTGTGCAGAAGATCTTTCCTGACTGACGCGGGAGGCAAAAACCATGGCAACGATGCGATACAGTTTTTTTTCCCAGGTACTGAGCCTATGCACCGACGTGACCATCACCTATCCCGACCGGCAGTTTGACTACTGCGAATCCCCGAAGCTGGAGCGCATCGTGGCCCGGGAGCGCCGCCAGACGCTGCATCCCGGCATGAAGCTGCAAACGGTGTATATCCTGCACGGCGGCAGCGACGACGACACGCTCATCCACCGCTACACCAACCTGGAGCGCTATGCCGAGGACAACTGTGTCATGACGGTCACGGCCCAGGTGAAGGACAGCTTCTTCATCGACACATCTTACGGGTTCCGGTACTATACCTATATCACGGAAGAGCTGCCCCGGGTGATGCAGAGCCTGTTCGCTTCCTCGCCCCGGCGGGAGGATAATTTCGTGCTGGGCATGGCCATGGGCGGAAACGCCGCGCTGATGCTGGCCATGAAGCGCCCCGATCTTTACGCCGGGGTGGTGGATCTCTCCGGCGGCATCGGATGCAGCATTGACTCGGATTACTTCGGCCGGGAGCTGAAGGAACTCAGCGGCATCCGCCGCATGGCCTCCGCTTTCCCGGCCCCGGAGAACGCCGTCGGCGGGGAATGGGACATCGGCCTGTGCGCCCGCAGAAACAAAGAAAACGGCGTGGACGTGCCCCCGCTGTTCATGGCGGTGGGCGAAAAGGATTTCATCCGCGATGTGGTGCGCAAGGACAGGGATGCCCTGCTTGCCCTGGGCTATCCGCTGCATTACGAGGAAGCCCCGGGCCTTGCCCACGAGTGGGATTTCTGGGATATGTATGTCAAGAAAGCGCTGTACGCTTGGCTTCCTTTGAAGCGCGCGGCGGCGGATCGGGAGGGATAAACCGATGCTGAGAGAAACGAAAACCGAAAACGGATGGGTGCGGGGCATTCCCGCCGCCGATCCGCGCATCACTGCTTTCAAGGGGCTCCCCTTCGCCGCTCCGCCGGTGGGCGATCTGCGCTGGCGCGCGCCGCAGCCCGCCGCTGATTGGGAAGGCGTGCTGGACTGCGCCCGTTTCGGCCCCATTTCCATGCAGGAAACCCCTGGCTTAGGCGGCGGGTTTTACGATAAGGAATGGCACGTGGATCCCGATATCCCCATGGACGAGGACTGCCTGTACCTGAACGTATGGACGCCCGCCAAAGCCGCCGATGAAAAGCTGCCCGTGATGGTGTGGATTTTCGGCGGCGGCATGGCCTGCGGCTACCCGGCGGAAATGGAATTTGACGGCGAGCGAATCGCCCGCCGGGGCGTGATCCTGGTGTCGGTGAATTACCGTCTGAACGCTTTCGGCTTCCTGGCCCACCCGGAACTGACAAAGGAAGCCGCCGCCCACGGCGAAATCGGCTTAAACTTCGGCCTGCTGGACCAGCAGGCGGGCATCCGCTGGGTCAAGCGCAATATCGCCGCTTTCGGCGGCGACCCGGAAAACATCACTGTGTTCGGCCAGTCGGCGGGCGGGCGCAGCACCTGGATGCAGGTGACCTCCCCCGCCAACAGGGGCCTGTTCCAGAAAGCCATCGTGCAGAGCGGGGCGCTGGACAGCGGCATCGCCACGTATCCCGATCTTGGGCAGGCGGAGACAGAGGGGCAGGATTTTCTAAAGGATCTGGGCGTGCACAGCATCGCCGAGGCACGGGCGCTGCCCGCAAAGGAAGTGCTCAAAAAAGCCCTGGCCTGCCGTCCCTTCCGCTGGGGGCCGATCATTGACGGCAAGTTCCTGCCCGTCAGCCCGGTAAAAGCCTTCGCCCTGCATCTGGAAAACGACGTAGCGCTGATGGCAGGCGACACCGCGGACGAAGTGCGCGGCCTGAGGCCCGCGCCCGACGCGGAAGCCTTCCGGGTAAAAATGGCCGCGCGCTACGGCGATGACTGGCCGGAGTTTGACAGGCTGACCAATGTAAAGGACGAAGAGAGCTTGCAG
Organism: Clostridia bacterium; assembly: GCA_017550745.1. Lineage (GTDB taxonomy): Bacteria > Bacillota > Clostridia > Christensenellales > Aristaeellaceae > RUG563. Next base: position 36,152 of record JAFZOG010000007.1, read on the forward strand.
CGCTATTACGAAAGCCCTGCGTTCAACACCTTTGAGATCGGCAACCATTACGCGGCGGCCAAGCGCCTGGAATGCGGCGGCAAGCCGGTCTACCTGTACCGCTTCAATCCCGACATTCCGGGAGACAACGCGGGCTCCTTCCATTCCAGCGACCTATGGTTCGTTTTCGAAACGCTGGCCAAATGCTGGCGGCCCTTCCGGGGCGCGCATTACGACCTGGCCCGGCGCATGTGCAATTACTGGACGAATTTTGCTAAGAACGGCGACCCCAACGGCCCGGACAGCGACGGGCGTCCCATGCCGGACTGGCAGCCCGTGAGCGGCAGCGCCTGGAACGTCATGATGCTTGGCAACGAACAATTCACGGCGCGGGAAGCAGCTGATCCGGTGCTGGCTTTTGAAATGGATCGGCTGGACCGTAAAAACAGGTAAAAGACACTGATCGGCTGCAAGCGGCATCCCTTGGAGAGAGAAAGCGCGGCAGGGCCTCCTGCTTCTCAATCATGCCGCCGTAGAAAGCCTGTCGGGGAGGTAAGTATGAACTCAAAAACAGGTTCACCGGAAAAGCTTTGGAACAGGAACTACATCATGGTGCTGATCGTATGCACGCTCAGCGCGTTTTCCTTCTACACCAACCAGACCATCCTGTCCAAGCACCTGACCGGGAATATTGGCGCTACCATGACGCTGGCCGGAACCATTGTGGGGCTGTTTTCCCTCACGTCGCTGTTCTGCCGCCCCTTCTGCGGCCTGATGGCTGACCGGATGAACAAGGTGCTGCTGATGGTGATCAGCAACATGCTGATGACGGTGGGCCTGATCGGCTTTGCCTATGCCAAAAGCATCCCGCTGTTCATTGCCATGCGCATCATCAACGGCATCGGCTTTGCCGTAGGCAGCACAGCGCAGGTGGCGCTGTGCACCTGCTTCATTCCCAAATCCCGCATGGGCGAAGGCATCGGCTACATGGGCCTGAGCATGGTGCTGGCCTCGGCCACGGCGCCCGGCCTTGGCATCGCCATCAGCCAGGCTATGGGCATGAAAGCCGTGTTTCTCGTGTCCGCGGCCATGCCGGTGGCTGGGTGCGTCCTGCTCCTGTTCATGCGGTCGGACGAGGCGAAGCCCAAAAAAGAAAAAAGAGCCATCCGGCTGGAAGACATACTGGAATGGCGGGCCTGGGCCTTCTCGCTTTGCGGCGGCATGTTTTCCTTCGTAAACGGCATCATCAACGCCTATATCGTGCTGTATTCCGACCTGCGCGGCATCGCGGATATCAGCCTGTACTTCACCGTGTACGCGGTCTGCCTGTTTGTGGTGCGGCCCCTCTCCGGCAAGCTCATGGATAAGAAAGGCATCCGGCTTACCGTGCTGCCCGCCATGCTGCTGACCGCGGTATCCATGATCGTGCTGAGCCAAAGCACTTCTTTCGTCCTGATCATTGTCTCCGCCGTGCTGCGCGCCGTGGGCCAGGGAACCGCCCAGCCCTCCCTGCAGGCGGGCTGCATCAACTATATCGGCCGCGACAGGAGCGGCGTCGCCACCAGCACCTATTACCTCTTCGGCGACGTGGGCCAGGGCGTCGGCCCCATGCTGGGCGGTATGGCCCTGGAAATGATCACGGGCCTGAGCGGATACCAGTTTCTGTTTTATGTATGCGCCGCCCTGCTGGCGCTGGGCTTTGTGATCTTTGAAGTGTTCACCCGGAAAAAAGGGCTGAAATAAAGAAGAAGCCGGATCGGTCCCAGGCCGGCGTTTTCCGGACAGCGTTACGCCCGCTTTCCGCTCACCAGGCGCTCCTGGCAGCGCTTCATCCAATCGCCTTTCAGGTAGTATATGATAAACAGGGCGGACGCCACGATCCAGGTCACGGGGTAGCTGATCATCGTAAGCGCCACGGAGGGATTGCGCGAAACGAATCCCAGCAGCCATACCAGCCGCAGCACGCACACGCCAAAGAAGGTAAACAGGGTAGGCATCAGCGATTCCCCCGCCCCGCGCAGGGCGCCGCCCAGGATTTCAACAAAAACGTAGGTAACGAAGAACGGCGCGACCAGATACAGGATCTCCATGCCCCGTTCAACCACCGCTTCTTCATTGGCGAAAAGCAGGTAAATTCTTTTCCCGAACAGCAGCATCAATCCGCTGCATAGCGCGGCGGCGGCAAGCGCCATCAAAAGGCATTGCCGCACGCCTTTTTTTACGCGGTCAAACTTCATCGCGCCGAAATTCTGCCCCACAAAAGTGGTGATGGAAATGCCGAAGGCGTTCAGGATCATCCAGTACAGGCCATCCATGCGGCCCCAGGCGCTCCAGGCGGCGGAAACATCGGTGCCAAAGCCGTTGATAAAGGTCTGGATGATGACATTGGATATGGAATACATCACGGATTGCAGCCCCGCGGGCAGGCCGATGCGCACGATGCGGGCCAGCAGGTCGCCGTGGAAACGGATCCTTTTCCAATCCAGATGGTATGCCATCGGCGAGCGGACCAGCACCACGATCACCAGCACGGCGCTGACGGTCTGGGACAGGATGGTGGCCAGGGCCGCGCCGGATACGCCCATATCCAGGCCCATGACCAGAAACAGGTCCAGCACAATGTTTGTCATGCAGGCGGCGATGAGAAAAAACAGCGGACGCCGGGAATCCCCCACCGCGCGGAGGATGCCGCTGCCCACGTTGTATATCAGGGAAGGGATCATGCCCAGGAAATAGATGCGGATGTAGCTGACCGCCGGCTCCATCACGTCCTCCGGCGTGCGCATCCAGCGCAGCAGCGTCGGGGAAAGGAAATACCCGAACAGGGTCAGCGCCAGCCCGCCGGTGATGGCAATGGCCAGGGCGGTATGTACCGTGCGGGACACCTGGCCATGCTGCCGCGCGCCGAAGAACTGGGAAATGATCACCGTCGCGCCGGAGGACAGGCCGATGAAAAAGCCCACGATCAGATTGATCAGGTTGCCTGTAGCGCCGCCCACCGCCGCCAGCGCCTGCTTGCCCACATACTTGCCCACGATCATCGCGTCGGCTGTGTTGTAAAGCTGTTGAAAAAACGTCCCCAATAAGATCGGGAAAAAGAAAAACAGGATCTGCTGCCAGATCACACCGTCCACGATCCCATAGCCCGTATCCCGCTTCGGCGCTGTGCTCCGCGTTTTTTCCATGGTGCCGCTCCTTAAAATTCCTGTTGTGAAAAAAGGCAGTAACAATCTTCATCCGTTTGCATCAATCGGCCAAAGCGGAATCTTCGCAAAAGGGGCAGGGAGCGGTGAAGCGCATCCTCTCCCCCGTGGCCGGATGGGTAAATTCCAGGGAATAGGCGTGAAGCATCAGGCGGTCGGCAGCGGGCATCCGCTTGTGACCGTACAGGGGATCGCCCAATACGGGATGGCCGGCGGAGGACATATGCACGCGGATCTGGTGCGTGCGGCCTGTAATGATATGCACGTCCAGGAGCGTTCGGTCAGGATACTCCCTGAGCACCTTCCATTCCGTTTTCGCCCAGCGCCCGTTCTCGTCCACCGCCATTTTCTTGCGGTCCGTTTTGCTGCGGCCGATGGGCTTTTCAATCACGCCCGCCTGTTCTTTCATTTTTCCGTATACCATTGCCCGGTAATGCTTTTCCATCTGCCGGTCGGCAAGCTGCCGGGACAGCGCGGCATGGGCAGCGTCGTCCTTGGCCACCAGCATCAGGCCGCTGGTATCTTTATCCAGGCGGTGCACGATGCCAGGCCGCATTTCCCCGCCGATGCCGCTGAGGCTGTCCAGGTGATAGAGCAGCGCGTTCACCAGGGTGCCGTCGCCGTTCCCGGCGGCGGGATGCACCACCATGCCGCAGGGCTTCACCACCACAGCCAGATGCTCGTCCTGGTAAAGGATCTCCAAAGGAATATCCTGCGCTTCCGCTTTGGCGGGCCTTGCCTCCGGCAGCGTCACGGTCACGGGCATGCCCACCGCAGTTTTCAGCGAGGGCTTGGTCTCCACCCTCTCCCCCACTTTGACGCAGCCATCCTTGATCAGCGCCGCCGCCCGGCTGCGGCTCAGTTCTCCGTCGGAGGACAAAAGCACGTCCAGCCTCTCGCCGTTTCCCATATATTCCCGGGTCATTGCCCCCTCCACTCCTGCGGGCGGAATTGCAGGCTGACGAAGCACAGGATCGCGCCGAGCACCACGCCAACGTCCGCCATATTGAAAATATAAAAATCCATAAACAGCAGTTCAAACATGTCGATCACATAGCCGAACGCCAGCCGGTCAATCATGTTGCCCAGGGCGCCTCCGGCGATCATGGAGATGGAAGCGGCCGCCAGTCCGGTGGGACGTATCCTGCGGACGATCCGAATGCTCAGCAGCGCCAGCAGCACAGAAACCGCCAGGATCACATACGAATGATTCTGAAACAGCCCCAGGGCCATGCCCGTGTTCCGCACCGGATGCAGGGCCAGCACCCCGGGAATCAGCCTGCGGTAAAACGTGTCCGCCGTGAGCAGCTTCACCAGCCGGTCGATCCCCAGTACCATCAGGCCGGGAAAAAACCATAATGCTTTTCTCTTCATGCGCTCAATGTATCCTGCTTTCCACCAGCATGACGACCTTCGCCAGATAATCGCCGATGAGGGGGATATTCGCCCGCATCAGTGCCTGCAAGATATACACCAGCAAAGCGCCGATCAGAGAGAATCCCACCATGAAGCCAAGGCCCCGCAGCACGCCTTCTAAGAAAGCGTCCCGCAGGCGGGCCCGCCTGTCGGACTGGTAGCGCACATACTCCCCCAGCCGCATCCGCTCCGCCGCGTCGATGATCCGCTCCACCCGTTCATCCAGCATAGCTGCCCTCCAGACCGATTCCTGTTCCTATCATCTCCACTTTCCCATCATATCACAACTATTCTTTTCCGTAAATCATTTTCCATGAAAAAACCCTCCGGCGCAATCGCCAGAGGGACAGATTGTCGAAAAACCCCCGGGATGCATCGAAGGGCCGCAGCCCTTCGAATGTAATCCGCAGGCGGCGGCGTGTACGTCGCCGAAGGAGCAACAGAACATTGCTTCCTATATCAATTTCCGGCCGTAATAAGAGCGTTTCGCTTGCGAAATGCCTTTTTACAGGAAATTGATGCTTCGAATGAAAATGGAATCCCGATTCCATTTTCATTCGAAAACTGTCGAAAATACTTTTTCGACAGCCTGACTCTCCGGCGCAATGGCCAGAGGGATTCGGGCAGAATATTTATTCGTTCATGAACGCCTGTTTGTTCAGGGGGATCAGGGCCGCTTTACGCCCGGAAAACACCTTTTCAAACACCTTGAACACGGTTTCCACCTGCACCACGCCGGTGCCGCGGACCACTTCGCCCAGCATGGCCATGTTGGCCACCTTGTCGTTGCCCAGCGCGGCGCACCGGGCGGCCAGATCAACAGCAACGGCTTTGATGTCGCTGCGCTGGGGCTGGCGGTCGATGATGGATTCATTGTAGAACATGTATCCGCCCGCCTTGACCATGGGCTCAAACTTGTCCATGGAGGGGCGGTTCATGACCACGGCGATGTCCGCCTCGTAAATCAGCGGGGAGGATACGGGCCTGTCGGAAACGACCACGGTGCAGTTGGCGGTGCCGCCGCGCATTTCCGGGCCGTAGGAGGGCAGGAAGGTGGCTTCCTTGCCTTCCAGCATGGCGGCATACGTGATGATCTGGCCCATCAGCAGCACGCCCTGGCCGCCGGAACCGGCGAAAAACATTTTGTAGGTACTCATGCCTGTTTCTCCTCCTTCGGCTCCTTGATCACGCCCAGGGGATAATACGCCATCACGTTGTTGCGCACCCACTCCAGGGCTTTCACCGGGGGCAGGCCCCAGTTGGTGGGGCAGGTGGAGAGGAATTCCACCAGCGTGAAGCCCAAGCCTTTTTTCTGGATCTCAAAGGCCCGGCGCACGGCTTTTTTCGCCTGGCGGATATGGGCAGGGCTGTCCAGCGCCACGCGCTCCACATAGGCGGCGCCGTCGATGGAGCCCAGCATTTCGCTCATCTTCACGGGCATACCGTTCAGTTCCTTGCTGCGCCCGTCCTGGCTGGTGGTGCTCTTCTGGCCGATCAGGGTGGTGGGGGCCATCTGGCCGCCGGTCATGCCGTAAATGCCGTTGTTGATAAAGAAGGTGGAAAACTTTTCCCCGCGCACGGCGGCATGGACGATTTCGCCGGTGCCGATGGAGGCCAGGTCGCCGTCGCCCTGGTAGGTGAACACGATCTTGTCGGGATGCACCCGGCGGATGCCGCTGGCAACGGCGGGGGCGCGCCCGTGGGCGGCCTCGCACATATCCACGTTCATGTATTCATGGGCGGTGACGGAGCAGCCGATGGGGGCCACGCCGATGGTGTTTCCCAGCTCTCCCATTTCCTCCAGCACTTCCATGATGATGCGGTGGGCGATGCCGTGGGTGCAGCCGGGGCAGTAATGGGTAGGCACGTCGGTCATGCCCTTGGTGTATTCAAAGATGGGCTTCATTTCAATCCCTCCAATACAGCCTTGGCCCGCGCGGCCACTTCCAGAGAGGTGGGCACCATGCCGCCGGTGCGGTGGGCCAGGAATGCGGGCAGACGCCCGTTCAGCGCCAGTTGCACGTCGGTGATCATCTGGCCCATGGACAGCTCGGTGGAAATGACGGCTTTCGTAACGCCATAATCGATTTCGTCAAACGCCTTGTTGGGGAAGGGCCACAGGCTGATGGGCCGGATGAGGCCCGCCTTGATGCCCTGCTCAGCCAGCACCTCGCAGGCTTCGCGGCAGATGCGGGCGGTGGTGCCAAAGGCTACCAGCACCACCTGCGCGCCTTTCAGGTTTTCGGTTTCATAGCGGCAAAGCTCTTTCTCGGCGCGGGCGTATTTCTCAAACAGCTTTTCCACGTGCTTTTCCAGATCCTCGGGCTTCATGCGCAGGGACTTGACCACCCGGCGGTTCTGTTCGCCGCCCCGGTCATTGTAGCCGGTGCAGGCCCAGTCCCTTAAGCCCGCGATTTCGTTGGGCTTAGGCACGGGCTTAAACTCCGGCAGGCGCACGGGCTCCATCATCTGGCCGATCATGCCGTCGGCCAAAATCATGATAGGATTGCGCCACTTCTGGGCCAGCTCGGTGCCCTCATAGAGCAGATCCACAGCCTCCTGGATGGAACTGGGGGCGAACACGGGAATCCGGTAGTCGCCGTTGCCGCCGCCCCGGGTAACCTGGTAATAGTCCGCCTGGCCGGGCTGGATGCCGCCGATGCCGGGGCCGCCGCGGGAGACGTTCATACAAAGCAGAGGCACTTCGGCGGAGCACAGGAAGCTCATGCCCTCCTGCATCAGAGCGATGCCCGGAGAGGAGGATGAAATAAACACCGTACCTCCCGCGGCGCCCGCGCCGTAGGACATGTTGATGGCGCCCAGCTCGCTTTCCGCCTGCACGAAATAGCCGCCGTGTTTGGGCAGTTCCCGGCTCATATACTCGGGAACCTCGCTCTGGGGCGTGATGGGATAGCCGAAATACATCCGCGCGCCGCCGCGGATGGCGGCTTCGGCAAAGGCTTCGTTGCCTTTCATGAGCACTTTGTCGGTGGTCATTGGTCGCCCTCCTCCTTCTCATAGATGGCAATGGCCCCGTCGGGGCACATCAGAGCGCAGCTCTGGCAGCCGATGCACGCTTCTTGGTTCACCGCGCAGGCGGGATGATACCCCTTGGCATTGACCTGGGCGGACATGCCGATCACGCCCTTGGGGCAGGCGTTCCGGCAAAGCTCGCACCCTTTGCACCTTTCCGGACGGAAAACAAGCTGGAACGAACGCATCTTTTTTCTCCTTTCCAAAACCAGAAATTGTAACAGACTATTTATCCAGATATGCGGGCCGCATATACAGACCCAGGGGACGCAGCGGAGCCATGCCCGACAGGTCCTCCGGGGTGACGATGCCCGCGGGATAACAGGTGAATAACAGGGGAACGCCCATCTCCTCAGAGAGGGCTTGCGCCTTTTCATAGCCCTCCCGGATGATTTCGGCGGTGGTTTCGCGTAGCAGGTGGGTGTTGTTCACCAGGCCGGTGACGGGGATTTGCAGTTCACGCTGGATCGCCTCCACGTGCTCCCGGCAGGCACCAATATCCCGCGTCTCATAGCGGCGGAAGTTCACCACCGCCCACAGCTCATGGTCGTTTCCCTCAAAGTATTTGCCAAACTGCCGCAGCACCCGCGCACCGGCGTCGTTGCCGCCCAGGTCGATGATGGCCTGGCAGCCTGCATCCTCCAGCGGCGCGCGCAGGGCGGCGGTCAGGGCGGGCAGCTCCGCCGTGGCCCCGGTGGAATTGTACACGTCGCCGTACAGGGCCACGCCGTTTTCCTCCAGCAGCGCCTTGCGCTCCCGGGAACGGAAATAAGGGTTCGCCACGTCCAGATCCACCACTGCCAGCCGCTCATACAGCCGATTTTTATCCCTGGCCAGCTCCATCGCCAGGCTCACCGACAGCTCGGTTTTCCCGCTGCCATAGTGCCCGGCGATCACGATCATGCGCCGCAACGCCCTCTTCCCCCTTTCCCCGCGTCATTGGAAGCGCTTTTTTCATTATGGCGCGGCGCGCGAAAAATGTCAACCCACAATGTTTGTATTTCTTCTGTACAGACAGAAAAAAAGGGCGAAAAAAGCTGTTGACTTTTCGCTGTTTCTCTGCTAAACTACATCCAATCGCATACCAAAGGCAATGACGAAGAAGGCGGGGTCTTGCGTCCACCGAAAGAGAGCCGGGGCAGCTGAAAACCGGCGGCGGAAGAGATCCAGGCTGTGGCTTCCGAGCCGGGCGCTTGAACACATTTCCAGTAGGGCGTCCCGTCACCGCCGCGTCAGGGCGGAGGGCTTCAAAAGGAGCCCATGAGCGGCGCTGCAATGCGCAATTTGAGTGGTACCGCGAGCTGAAAGGGATATATTCAGCCCGTCTCAAAGAAAATACTTTGGGGCGGGTTTTTTATCTGCCCGGACTCACAAGGAGGATGTACGCCATGCCCAGCACGCCCCAGGCCCCCGCTATGCTGCGGGATGTGGCCGCCCGTATCCGAGAACTGAAAGAAATCTCCGGCTTCACCACCGCCGAACTGGCCCGCATGACGGGCTTCAGCGAAGGCGAAGTGGGCCAGTATGAGACCGGCACGGTGGAAATGCCGTTCTCCTTTGTGCATAAAGCCGCCATCGCCTTTGGCGTTGATATGATGGACCTGATCGAGGGCACCAGCCCGCGCCTGTCCAACTACACCATCACGCGCCACGGCCAGGGCGAAGTGGTCACCGATATTGAGGGCATTGAGATGCGCAATCTGGCCCCCCTGTTCCGTAAGCGCATCGTGGAGCCCTACCTGACCCGGTATTCCTACGATCCGAAGCTGCAGGCCGCGCCCATTGAAACCGTCAGCCACCCCGGGCAGGAGTTTGACTACATCCTCTCCGGCGTGCTTCGCGCGCAGATCGGCGAGCACACCGAAACCCTGCGGCCCGGCGATTCCATCTTCTTTGACTCCTCCACCCCCCACGGGCTGATCGCCGCCGAGGGACAGGACTGCGTATTCCTGGCCGTGGTCATCCCCGGCGAGGAAACGGATGAAAGGCCGCATGTGGATGACGTCGCCGTTCCCGCGCCCGTAAAGGCTGCCACCATCGCCGACAGATACATCGACACGACCACCAACGACGCGGGCACCCCCACCTCCATCCATTACCACAACATCGACCGCTTCAATTTCGCCTTTGACATCATGGACGAGCTGGCACGGGAGCATCCCGACCAGATGGCAATGCTGCATTTGGATATCAATAAGAAGGAACGCCGCTTCACCTTTGAGGACTTCCGCAAGATGTCCAACCGCGCGGCGAACTACTATAAATCCCTGGGCATCAAGCGGGGCGACAGGATCTTGCTGGTGCTCAGGCGGCAGTACCACTTCTGGATCACCATGCTGGCCATGGAAAAGCTGGGCGCGGTGGTCATTCCCGCGACGGATCAGTTGCTGTGCAAGGACTACATTTACCGCTTCCAGACCGGCGAGATCAGCGGCGTGATCTGTACCAGCCACGGCCAGGCGGCTGCTGAAATCGAAAAAGCCCTGCCCGAGAGCCCCAACGTGAAGCACCTGATCTACTGCGGCGGCAAGCGCGAAGGCTGGCATGACTTCGACAGCGAATACGCCGATTATTCCTCCCACTTTGAGCGCGCCGACGACGCGCCCGGCGGGGACGACCCCATGCTCATGTTCTTCACCTCCGGCACCACAGGCTATCCCAAGCTGGTGTGCCACAGCCATAAGTACCCCCTGGGCCACTACATCACCGCCAAATACTGGCACAATGTCATCCCCGGCAAGCTGCACCTGACCATCTCCGACACCGGCTGGGCCAAGGCCTGCTGGGGCAAGATCTTTGGGCAATGGCTGTGTGAGGCGGCGCTGTTCGTGTATGACTTTGACCGCTTCCACGCCAGCGATATCCTGCCGCTCTTCAAGGAATACGACATCAAGACCTTCTGTGCCCCGCCCACCATGTACCGCATGCTCATCAAGGAAGACTTAAGCAAATACGACCTGTCTTCCATCGTCCATGCCTCCATCGCCGGCGAAGCGCTGAACCCCGAAGTGTTCCAGAAATTCAAGGAAGCCACCGGGCTGTCCATCATGGAGGGCTTCGGCCAGAGCGAAACCGCCGTCATCATCGGCAACCTCACCGGCATGATCCCCAAGCCCGGCTCCATGGGCAAGCCCGTGCCCCTGTATGACGTGGATCTGGTGGATCACGACGGCAAGCCCGTGCCCGTCGGCGAGGTAGGCGAAATCGTCATCCGCACAGACCATGGCCCCGCCTGCGGCCTGCTGACAGGCTACTACGGAAGCGAAGACCGCAATGTAAACGGCAACTGGCACGACGATCTCTACCACACCGGCGACACCGCCTGGCGGGATGAGGACGGCTACTTCTGGTATGTGGGCCGCGTGGACGACCTCATCAAATCCTCCGGCTACCGCATCGGGCCGTTTGAAATCGAATCGGTCATTATGGAGCTTCCCTACGTCCTCGAGTGCGGCGTTTCCGCCGCGCCCGATCCTGTCCGCGGCCAGGTGGTCAAGGCCAGCATCGTGCTGATCAAGGGCAAGGAAGGCACGGAGGAGCTCAAGAAAGAAATCCAGAGCTATGTAAAGCAGCGCACAGCGCCGTACAAGTATCCCCGCATCGTGGTGTTCAAGGACGAACTGCCCAAAACCACCAGCGGGAAAATCCAGCGCGCGCTGCTGTAAGCCTTCCTCGGCAGGCTGATATTCTTTAAAACACGCGCGCTTGCATCCAGACCATCAACAGGAAAGCGGATGAATAACAGTATGACGATTACGGACGATGGCATTCAATTAAGCGCTGTGCTGGAAAGGCCGGCACAGGCCCCCTGTCCGCTGGTGATCTTTTTCCACGGCTTCACCAGCACTAAGGATAAGCCGCACAATATCGCCTCCTGCGAAGCGATGCGGGAGGCGGGCTGCGCCACGCTGTGCCTGGACCTGTACGGCCACGGAGAAAGCGGCGGGACGTTTGAAAACCACACGCTGTACAAATGGATCTCCAACGCGATGGCCGCCATCCGCTATGCCAGGGGCCTTGATTTTGTGACGGACATTTACCTCTCCGGCCATTCGCAGGGGGGATTGCTGGCCGCTCTGGCGGCGGGCATGGAACCGGACCATGTGAAAGGACTGATTCTCCGTGCCCCCGCGTTCATGATCCCGCAGTGCGCAAGAGATGGAAACATGCTGGGGCGGTCTTTTGATCCCCTGCACATTCCGGATGAAGTGCCGGTCGTCAAAGGGCTGAACCTGCGCGGGGAATATATCCGCGTCGCCCAGACCATCGATGCGGAGAAGGCCATGGACCGTTTCAAGGGGCCCGTGCTGATCCTCCATGGGGATGAGGACGATCTGGTGCCCCTCCGGTATTCCGCGGACGCCGCCGCGCGGTACGCGGATTGCCGCCTTGAAATCATCCAGGGCGAATCCCACCACTTTGACCGGCATCCGGACAGGATGAAGGAAATCATCCGGGCATGGCTGGCAGAAACCGTATAATAATCTTTATTGATCCCCCAATTTATTCCTGAATTTGTATTAGCGAAACCAACTCCATCTGTCATGACTTCGCCGCGCCGATACGGATGGCGCGTGCGAAGGACCTCCCTCCTTCGAGATTGTTGATTTTACGAAGGAGTTTATTCCCACGTCCCCATCCGTATCGTGAGGTCCTTCGCTTCGCTCAGGATGACAGGGCTCAGAATGACAGGGTGGGTTGATTTCACGAAATAATTCAAGAATGAATTGGTACAGCAATAACAAAGAAAAGCCGGTAAAAAACGGCTTTTTTTTATTCGCAGAACAGATGGTCTTTGGATTGTTTAAAAACTTGCACGTTGATCACGGTTTTCTACTCATTCAGCGACAAACCTGCTTTTTCCATGGCAATCACCAGCAGGGGAATCAGGACCAGCTGCAGGATGATACCGGGCAAAGCGTTGGTCACTGCCCCTGCCAGGAACAGGGCCACGGTGAACGGACTGCCCGTCATGCCCGCAATCACCAGATGCGCGGCGCCCCACACCAGGCGGCCTAAAACCATGGCGATCACCAGTACGGGATAGACGGTCCAATTCCTGCGCGGCAATAAGCGGTACAGCAGTCCCGCAAAACCGCCGTAAGCCGCAAGCTCAAAAGCCATCGCCACGGCAGTCGGAAACAGGGCGGGCATACCGAACAGGACACTCCGCAGCAGCGGCGCGATGAACCCCACCGCGCATCCCCAGGGCCAGCCGCACATAAATCCGCACAGGAGCGCCGGAATATGCATCGGGCACAGCATGGCGCCGATTTCCGGGATCTGCCCCGTCACGAAGGGCAGCACCATCGCAATTGCCAGATACAGCGCGGCATAGGTCATCTTCCGAACCTGGAACGAGCGCTTTCTTTGATCATTGGCCATCAGGTTTTCCTCCATTGACCAGCGCGCGGATGTGTTCAACCGCATCCTCCAGGATGGCCGCAGAGCCTTTCACGACGCCTGCCACGTACGTATTGCACAGATTCATGGGGATCAGCACCCGGTATGCCCGGCTGGATGCGACAGCATTCGCCATCGCCGGGGATATTTCACCCATCAGGGCGTCGGCAGTGGCGATCCCGAAGGGGCCCACAATGATATCCGCCGTTCTGCAGGCCACGACCACGGCGTTTTCACCGGTGGCCAGATGGGTGGCGCAATTGGAATTCATCATGTTTTCCGTTGCGATGCTGTTGGTACCGATGGCCAGGATCTCCGCTTCCGGGCACGCTTTGCGAATGCTCTCCGCAAGTCTCCTGCCCAGCCTGCCTCCCTGGCCGTCAATCACCACGATTTTCATCATCATCCCCCATTTCTAAAAATGCCGGAATCTCCTCGCCTGAAAGGAACGCCGCATTTTCCGCGCATGACAGACCGATCGTTATCCGCATCCACGCGCGTGATCTTACCATATCCATGAAAAATTGTCAATTTCTGGCGAAGCGTCCGGGCCTTTTGCCCCCGTCATTTGTTAGGGCAGAAAGCTTTCTCGTTTTTTTCCAGTTACAGCCTGGCGACCCCGCTGTCCCGCGCGGCTTTGGCGACGGCGGCGGCCACGGCGGGGCCGATGCGCTTGTCAAAGGCCTTGGGCAGGATATACTTGTCGCTCAGTTCTTCCGGGGCCACCAGGTTCGCCAGGGCGAAGGAAGCGGCCTGCTTCATTTCCTCGTTGATGTCCCGGGCCCTCACGTCCAGCGCGCCGCGGAACAGGCCGGGGAAGCACATCACGTTGTTGATCTGGTTGGGATGGTCGCTGCGGCCGGTGCCCACCACGGCAGCCCCCGCCGCCAGCGCATCGTCCGGCTCGATTTCCGGCACGGGATTCGCCATGGGGAACACGATCGCGCCCTTTGCCATGGACTGCACCATTTCTTTGCTCACGATATGCGGCGCGCTGACGCCGATGAACACATCCGCGCCCTTCATGGCGTCGGAAAGCTTGCCGGAGAACTTTTCAGGGTTGGTGATCTTCGCCATTTCTTCCTGGGCAGGGTTCATCTCCTCGCCCGCGCACAGCACGCCGAAGCGGTCCACCATCTTGAGATGCTTCACACCCAGGTTCAGCAGGTGCCTGCCGATGGCGATGCCCGCGCTGCCCGCGCCGTTGATGACTACCTTCGCTTCACCGATCTCTTTTTTGACCACCCGAAGGGCGTTGATCAGCGCCGCGGCCACCACCACGGCGGTGCCGTGCTGGTCATCGTGGAACACGGGAATATCGCAGATTTCTTTCAGCTTCCGTTCGATCTCGAAGCACCGGGGCGCGGCGATGTCCTCCAGGTTGATGCCGCCGAAGGAGCCGGAGATCAGGTATACGGTGCGCACGATTTCATCCACGTCCTTGCTGCGGATGCAGATGGGGAAAGCGTCCACATCGCCGAAGGCCTTGAACAGGGCGCATTTTCCCTCCATGACCGGCATGCCCGCCTCCGGCCCGATGTCGCCCAGGCCCAGCACGGCGGTGCCGTCGGTGATCACGGCCACAAGGTTGTGGCGGCGGGTGAGGGTAAAGGATTTGTCATAGTCCTTCTGAATCTCCAGGCAGGGCTGGGCCACGCCCGGCGTGTATGCCAGGGAAAGGTCGTCCTTATTCATAACCGGAACACGGGATACCACTTCGATCTTGCCTTGCCATTCGGCGTGCCTGCGCAGGGATTCTTCCATATAATTCATTGGGATTCCCTCCTCCAGAGTATTGATAGGTTTATTGTATCCCAATATACGTGAAAAAAGCAATACCGCATTTAACAAATCCTATGTCCTATCATCACGCATACCCGTCATCAGCAGGAGGTATTGATTTTTCGATGGCGATCGTATAGAATAGGAAGGCGTAAGGGTATCTTCATTTGAAAATATCTTTATACGGAAAGCGCTGTCAGTTTTTTACGCGGGAGGGGATATCAATTTACGCGTATTGTCTGTACTGCGAAACGCAGCGATGCAGGCTGATCGCTTCCCTGCTGGAATTAAACGTGCCCGGACTGCGGGCTTTCTCCCCGCAAATCGTCAAGCGGCAGAGAAAGCAGGGAAAAAACGTGGATGTCTGCTTCGATTTACTGCCCGGATATGTATTTGTCTTTGTCACCGAGAAGCTTTTGTCCTTCAATCTTTTTCACGGCATTTCGGGGATCCTCCGGCAGATCGGGAATGCGGAAGACGGCTATGCGCTTTCGGGCGGGGATCTTGACTTTGCGATGAATCTGTATGAAAAAGACGGCTTGGTAGGCCAGGTCACGCTTTTCAAGAACGGCGAATCCGTGGTGCTTTCCGATCCGCTGTTCAACGGCTGCCAGGGAAAAATCACCCAGGTGGACTACCGGAAACAGCGTGCCCGGGTGGATTACCGGTTCGCCGGGATGGGCTGCTTCACCTGGGTCGCATTCGATATGATCGTAAGGCCGGCATCCGCCGAGCAAACAGCGGACAGCCCGCCGCCGCTATGAACGCCGCTTGCTGATCAATTGCTTCTACAGAAAAAGAGGGCTTATGCTGACAAGAATCCTTGAGCTTGCCCGCGAGGCGGGCCGCATCATGCTGAAGTACCGCGCCGCCGCCGCGCATCAAAAAGAAGGGCATTTCAACTTCGTCACCGACGCGGACGTGGCGGTGCAGGCGTTCCTTAAAAAGGAGCTGCTCTCCCTTTTACCATCCTCCCGCTTTTTTGCTGAGGAACAGGACAATGAACCCCTTGGCGACGCGCCGACGTTTGTGGTGGATCCCATTGACGGCACGCTGAATTTCATGCGCGGCCGGAACATGTCCGCGGTTTCCATCGGCCTGCTGGAGCACAGGCAGCCTGTGCTGGGCGTGATCTGCAACCCCTATGCTGATGAAGTGTTCTCTGCCGAGGCCGGAAAAGGCGCATGGCTGAACGGGCGGAAAATCACCGTCTCCTCCACGCCTTTTGACAAGACCATGGTCTGCTTCGGCACCTCCCCTTACGACGCCGATCTGGTCAGCCGCTCCATGGATGCCGCCCGGCAGTTTCTGCTGCGGGCAGGGGACCTGAGGCGCAGCGGGTCCGCCGCCATCGACCTGTGCGACGTCGCCTGCGGACGGGCCGATATTTTCTTTGAGCTTCGCCTGCGGCCGTGGGACGTGGCCGCGGGTTCCCTGATCGTCCGGGAAGCGGGCGGCGCATTCGTTTCCCTGGGGCATGACCGGCCTTATTATGATGACGCCTGCGGAATACTGGCCTGCAATCAATCGTGTGAGGCCTTCGCGCGGGAGATTCTGGAGGGAGCAGATCCATGAGCGTATTATCTTCCGCCCACGTGCATACCACCTACTGCGACGGAAAAACCCCCGCCCGGGAAATGGCGGAGCGTGCCTATGCGCTGGGGTTCATCTCCCTGGGGTTCACCTCCCACGCGCCGCAGACCTTTGATCCCGGCTACTGCATCCCCCCCGAACAGGAAGGCGCTTACAAAGCGGAAATCAGCGGCATTAAAGCGGAATACGCGGGCCGCATGACCGTATATACCGGCGTGGAACGGGATTATTACTCCTGCTGTTCGGCTGACGGGTATGATTTTTATATCGCTTCCGTGCACTATTTCCTGCTTCCCGGCGGGCACCACTGCCCCATCGACGCGGCCCCGGAAAAGCTGAAAAGCTATGTGGACGAGCACTGCGGCGGGGACGGGCTGGAAATGGCGCGGCGGTATTTTACTCTGCTCCGGGATTACGTGCTGGCTTCCCGCCCCCCTATCATCGGGCATTTTGATCTGTTGAGAAAAAACAACGCAGCGCTGCATCTGTACGACGAAAACAGCCCGGCATACCGGGATTTATCCCTGGACTGCCTTCGCCCCCTTGCCGATACCGGCGCGCTGCTGGAGGTAAACACAGGCGCCATCGCGCGGGGGTATCTTTCCACGCCCTATCCTTCCCCCGTGCTTTTGAAAGCCTGGAAGGCATGGGGCGGCGAGGTGATCATCAATTCAGACTGCCACGACGCCCGCTTTCTGACCACCGGCTACGATGACGCGGAGGCGCTGCTTTCTTCCCTGGGCTACGATCACGCGGTACGCCTCGGGAAAGACGTCCTCTGGGAGCGCTATCCCCTGGGACAGTAATCATTCTTTCCCTTTGCACCCGGCCTGCGCAGTGCGGACTGCGCTTTTTTGTTACCATTATCATATCTGGAGGAAACCATTCTTTGCTTTCCGGGGCTGCCGCCCGGCCTGCGCTGAAAACAGTCCACCGGACTGTTTTCCGGGCGCTTCGGCCCCAAAGAAGGTTTCCCCAGAAATACCTGAATCGTAACCTTTTTTGTGTCCTTTCGACGAAATTTGCGGAAATAACCCTTGCATGATTCCTTTTTCTGTGGTACAATCAAATGGTCAAAGAAAGACAATTTCTTTGGAGGGATCATTATGCGGTTAAGTGATACGATTGAAAGCTTCATCAAGGCCATGATTCAGGAAGACACGCCTGAGGTGGAGCTGAAACGGAACGAGCTGGCGGAGTATTTCCATTGCGCCCCGTCCCAGATCAATTATGTGCTGGCCACGCGGTTCACGCCCGACCACGGCTATGTCACCTCTTCCCAGCGTGGGGGCGGCGGGTTCATCCGCATCGTGCGGGTGCGGCAGAGCGGCGGAGACCATCTGAGCTATCTGCTCCACGAACGGATCGGAGACAGCCTGGACGCCCAGTCGGCGCAGGTGCTTTGCGCGCAGCTGGCGGAGCGCAAGGTGGTCACGCCCTCGGAAGCCCATCTGATGGCTGCCGCCGTATCGCCCCAGGCGCTTTCTGCGCCCATGCCGGAAGCGATGAAGGACGCGCTGCGGTCGAAAATATTGAAATGCATGCTGCTCTCCGTGGTGCAGCACCGGGCGCAGCAGGCCGAAAACGGTTGAATTTGCCGATGTACGCGCGCCGTTCCGGGCGCATAATATAGGATGCGCCATTTTATTGAGGAGGAATTTATGCTCTGCGAAGAATGCGGAAAAAACCAGGCGGAGGTGCTGATGACCACTGTGGTCAACGGCCAGTCCGCCACCCGGCATCTGTGCCGGGAATGCCTGAAAAAATATCAGGCCGGAGATCTGCAGACCGTTCTGGCGGCAATTCTGTCCACCATGGTCGGCAAGCTCCAGGAGCAGGATGAGGAAATGCCGGACATCGTTTGTCCCCAGTGCGGCGAAACCTACGCCGAATTCCGGAAAACAGGCATGCTGGGCTGCGCGGAATGCTACCAGGCCTTCCGCAGGGAGCTGGCGCCGGTCATCACCCGCGTCCAGGGCCGCACGCAGCACGCCGGGCGTCGGCCTCCCGTCAGCGAGGAAGAGCAGGCGCGGCAGACCCGGATGGAGGAGCTGCGCAGCCTGATGGAAGCGGCGGTAGCGGAAGAAAATTTTGAGGAAGCCGCCCGCCTGCGGGATGAACTGCGGGCCATGGCGCCCGCCAGGGAGGCGAAATCATGAGCGAAATCGTGGTCTCCTCCCGCGTCAGGCTGGCCCGGAACTATGCCGACCTGCCTTTCAGGAACAAAATCACCAGGGAACAGAGCGAGGACTGCGTACAGCGCACCCTGAACGCCCTGCGCGTCCTGCCCCAGCCTTACACGTTTCTGGTTTTAAAAGGGATGGAGCAGAATGAAACGAAAGCGCTGGTGGAAGCGCACCTCATCAGCCCTGACCTGGCGGAGCATGAAGAAACCGGCGCGGTGCTGCTGCGCGACGATGAAAAGATCTCCGTCATGATGAACGAAGAAGACCATCTGCGCATCCAGGGCTTCACCCTGGGCGAAAACCTGAACGGCGCGGCGGAGTGTGCTTTTTCCATTGAGGATGCCCTGCAGGAACAGCTTTCCTTCGCTTTCGATCCGCAATGGGGGTATCTTACCGCCTGCCCCACCAACGCGGGAACGGGCCTGCGGGCTTCCATGATGCTGCATCTGCCCATGCTGACCGCGCAAAAGCAGATGGGAAAGGTGAACCAGATCGCCGCTAAGCTGGGGCTGACCCTGCGGGGTATTTACGGCGAGGGCAGCGAAGCCCAGGGCAACCTGTACCAGCTGAGCAACCAGGTGACGCTGGGCCGCACGGAAAAGGAAATCATCGACGCGGTGGCCGCCACCGCCCGGCAGATGGCTGAAATGGAACGGGTGTACCGGCATAAAGCCCAGGACAAAGACCCTGTCGCCTTTGAGGATCAATTGTTCCGTTCTTACGGGCTGCTCACCAACGCCCGGCTGATGCCGATAAAAGAATTCATGGCCCACTGGTCCAGCCTGCGGCTCGGCGCGTCGATGGGCAAACTGCCTGTCAGCCTCAAAACCTGCGACGCGCTGCTCACCGCGGCCCAGCCCGCCCATGTGCAGAAGGCCGCCGGCACCGCGCTGAACGATAAGGACATGGACGCTTACCGCAGCGAACTGATACGAAACGCTTTAAATGGAGGATAAATCTGGATATATGCCGATTTTTGGACGATTTAACGAACGGGCCCAGCGGGTGATCGCTTCCGCCCAGAAAACCGCGGTGGAAATGGGCCACAGCTATGTGGGCAGCGAGCATTTTCTGATCGGTCTTTTAAAAGAAGCCCGCACCGACGCGCCTGCCCTGCCGGACAATGTGATTCCCGAAACCGTGACGGAGGCCGTGAAGCAGATCGCCGGCACCGGCGAACAGGCGCCCAATAAACTGGAAATGACGCCCCGGGTCAAAAAGCTGCTGGAAACCAGCGTGCGGGAGGCCCACCGCCTGGGCCAGCCCTATGTGACGGCGGGACATTTCTGGCTGGCGCTGCTCAGCGACGATGAAAGCGTGGCTGTGCGGGTGCTCACCAACATGGGCTGCGATGTGGATAAGCTGAAAAACAGCGTTCAGGAAACGCTGGGAAAAAATACCGTCATGCCCAACGGAGCCGCCCAGAGCGGCGGCGAAAACTCCCCGCTGAAAAAATACGGCCATGATCTGACCGAAGCAGCGGAAAAGGGCGAACTGGACCCCGTGATCGGGCGGGCCAATGAAATTGAGCGCATCGTGCAGATCCTGTCCCGGCGCACCAAGAACAATCCCGTCCTCATCGGCGAGCCGGGGGTCGGCAAATCGGCCGTGGCGGAGGGCCTGGCCCAGAAGATCAGCCAGGGCGCAGTGCCGGAAACATTGACCAACAAGAAAATCATTTCCCTGGATATGGGCAGCATGGTCGCCGGCAGCAAGTACCGCGGCGAATTTGAAGAGCGCCTCAAAAACACGCTGGACGAAGTGAAAAAGCGCGGGGACGTGATCCTGTTCATCGACGAATTGCAGAACATCATCGGCGCTGGCGCGGCGGAAGGCAGCATGGACGCGGCCAACATCTTAAAGCCCGCCCTGGCACGGGGAGAGATCCAGTGCATCGGCGCCACCACCCTGGACGAATACCGCAAGCACATCGAAAAGGATGCCGCGCTGGCGCGGCGCTTCCAGCCGGTGACGGTGAACGAGCCCAGCGAGGAAGAAACCATCGCCATCATGAAGGGGCTTAGGGACCGCTACGAAGCGCACCACAAGGTGCGCATTACCGACGAAGCCCTGGACGCCGCCGTGAAGCTGTCCAACCGCTATATCGCCGACCGCTTCCAGCCGGACAAAGCCATCGACCTGATGGACGAAGCCGCTTCCCGCGTGCGCATCCAGGCCTTCACCGCCCCGCCGGACGTAAAAGCCCAGGAAAAGAAGCTGGAAGGCGTGCTGCGTGAAAAGCGGGAAGCCATTGACAAGCAGGACTACGAAAAAGCCGCGGCCCTCCGGGACGAGGAGCACGCCCTCCGGGCTGAAATCGACGAAAAGCGCACGGCCTGGGAGCAGCAGAAATCAGCGGCAAAGGACACCGTGGGCGAAGAGGAGATCGCGCAGGTGGTGGCGGGGTGGACGGGCATCCCGGTCAAAAAAATGACGGAGGAAGAATCCGAGCGGCTTCTGCATCTGGAAGATTTGCTTCACAACCGCGTCGTGGGCCAGACTGAAGCAGTCGCCGCCGTCAGCCGGGCCATCCGCCGCGCGCGGGCGGGCCTGAAAGACCCGAAACGTCCCATCGGCAGCTTCATTTTCCTGGGGCCTACCGGCGTAGGCAAGACAGAGCTTTGCCGCGCCCTGGGCGAAGCCATGTTCGGGGACGAAAACGCGCTCATCCGCCTGGACATGTCGGAATACATGGAAAAGCACACGGTCAGCCGCATGGTGGGCTCGCCCCCCGGCTACGTGGGTTATGACGAGGGCGGCCAGCTCACCGAGGCCGTGCGCCGCAAACCCTATTCCGTGGTGCTCTTTGACGAGGTGGAAAAGGCCCATCCCGATGTGTTCAACATCCTCCTGCAGATCCTGGAGGACGGGCGGCTTACCGATAATATGGGCCGGGTGGTCAGCTTCAAGAACTGCGTGATCGTCATGACCAGCAACGCGGGGGCCCAGTCCGCCCAGCGTTCCGGCATGGGCTTCGGCGCGGGCATGGCGGACGCCATGGACTACGAGCGGATGCGGGAGCGGGTGCTCTCCGACATCAAGAGCGTGTTCCGGCCGGAGTTCTTAAACCGTGTGGACGAGATCATCGTGTTCCATAAGCTGGAACAGAAGGATATCGAATCCATCGCCGCCCTCATGCTGGGGCAGGTGGCCAAGCGGCTGGAGGAAAGGGACATTGCCCTCACCTACGGAGAAGACGTGGTGGCGCATCTGGCTCAGGCAGGCTTTGATCCCCAGTACGGCGCGCGGCCCCTGCGCCGCGTGATCCAGCGCACCATTGAGGACGCCCTCAGCGAAAAGCTCATCGCAGGGGAAATCCACCTGGGCTGCACGGTGAACATGCGCATGGACGGGGAACAAATCACGTTTGAACAGGCATAATTTATAAACGAAAGGCACTGCGCTGTTTATTATTTGGCGGCAGTGTCTTTTTTCGTTTACGAAACTTTTTTTCATTTTTTCTGCGTTTGGGGGTAGCGCGACAGGCGCGATTATGTTAAAATACAATGTGGCGTGCAATTCAACGCCATTTTGGAGGACCAAACACATGAGCAGATTGGAAAAAATGATGCGGACGGCAGGCGTCGGCGCAAACGAAGCCGTGCTGGTCCATAAGCCTTCCAACATCTTTTATCTCAGTGGCTATACCGGCGAAGGGCTGCTGGCGGCGGGCGAAGGCTTTCAGGCCATCGTGACCGACTTCCGCTACACCGAGCAGGCCCAGCGGCAGGCTCCCGGCTTTGAGGTGCTGATGGTGGAAAAGGGCGTGAGCCACGCGAAGCTGGCCGCAAAGCTCTTTGCCGAGCACGGGATCAAGGCCGTCCGGTACGAGGACGACGAAGTGACCGTCCGCGCCTTTGAAAAAATGAAGCAGGACATTCCCGGCGTGGAATTTTCCCCGCTGAACGGCGCGCCCGAAAAAGTGCGCCGGATCAAGGATGGAAAGGAACTCTCCCTGATCGAAGAAGCCTGCGGCATTTCCTGCAAAGCCCTGGACGCGGTGCTGGAAAAGATCAGGCCCGGCATGACGGAAAAGCAGCTGCAGCTTTTGCTGGACTTTACCATGCTGGAGCTGGGCGGCGACGGCCTGGCCTTCAACACCATCGTGGCTTCCGGCGTGAACGGCTCCCTGCCCCACGCCATCCCCAGCGACAAAAAGATCGAAAAAGGCGACATGATCACCCTGGACTTCGGCGCAAAAAAAGGCGGCTACTGCGCGGATATGACCCGCACTGTCGCCCTGGGCCAGCCCAGCGCTGAAATGAAAAAGATCTACGACACCGTGCTGCTGGCGCAGGAAACCTGCGAAGCCATGCTGGCTCCCGGAAAAGTATGCTTCGATATCGACTCGGAAGCGCACCGCATCATCGACGCGGCGGGCTATGCGGGCCGATTCGGCCACGGCCTGGGCCACAGCGTGGGCATCGACATTCACGAAGAACCCCGCCTGTCCCAGATGTGCCACGATGTTTTGGAGCCCGGCGTCACCATCACCGTGGAGCCCGGCATCTATGTGCCCGGCCTGGGCGGCGTGCGGATCGAAAACACATGCGTCGTAACCGAGTCCGGCGGACGCACCTTAGTACATGCACAAAAGGCGCTGCTGATCCTGTGATCGGCCCCTTATGCAAATAGACCAACAAGAAAATGGAGGAATTACAATGATTACTGCTGGCGATTTCAAAAAGGGCATCACCATCGAATGGGACGGCGGCGTGTGGAACATCGTGGATTTCCAGCACGTGAAGCCCGGCAAGGGCGCGGCCTTCGTGCGCACCAAGATCAAGAACGTCATGACCGGCGCCGTGGTGGAACGCACCTTCAACCCCACCGACAAAATGCCCCGGGCCATCATCGAAACCAAGGAAATGCAGTACCTGTACAACGACGGCGACCTCTACTAC
>JAFZOG010000040.1 GCA_017550745.1 Clostridia bacterium
ATACCTGACAGCCATTGCTGATGAAGGCACCCTGTCTGCCGCGGCGGAAAAACTGCACGTCACGCAGCCAGCCCTGACACGATCCATCCAGCGGCTGGAGCAGGAAATCGGGTTAAAGCTGTTCGACCGTACAAAAAACCGCGTAACGCTGAACGAGGCGGGAGAATACACCGTGGAATGCGCCAGAATTGTTTTGGATTCCGTGGCGCAAATGGAAGCGCGTTTGGAAAGCTATCGGCGAAGCATGACCACCCTCACTGTCGGTTCCTGCGCCCCAGGCCCTTTCTTCCCGCTGATTCCGCGGCTTACCGCTTTGTACCAGGACATGGCGATTTCCTCCATTCTGCGATCCGAAGAAGAACTGAAAGAGGGTATGCTGAAAGGCGCGTTCCAACTGATCGTCCTCACCCGTCCGTGGGAAGAGAAGGGGATTCTGTCGCGGGCGTATGTACGGGAAACGCTGATGGTTTCCCTTCCGAAGCATCATCCCCTCGCAAGCCGGAAGCAGCTGCGGCTGGCCGACCTGGAAGGGCTTACCATGTTGTTATCCACCGGGCTTGGCATATGGGAAGAACTGCACACGAACAAAACGAAAAACGTCTACTATATTGTTCAAAACGACAGGAAAGCGCTCAAAGACCTGATTGCCGCCTCTGATCTGCCCAATTTCGTTACCAATCTGTCTTTACGCTATCATATCTCCGCTGTGCCTGAGGGGCGCGTTGCCCTTCCTCTTAATGATCCTGAAGCCGCTGTTCAGTTCTATGTTTGCGTGCGTCAAAAGAACCGGAAACTCCTGGATGACGTTACTGGATTGTAATGTTCTGATACAAGCGTCTGCTGTTTTCTAAAGATGATCGTTTCCTTTCTCATTTTCCCACAGGATGAAAAAAGGCACAAGGTATCCGGGAGTTCACATGTTCATATATACCGTTGCCATTCAGCGAACAATGGCATTAAGTTCCAAATAATGGTAATACGATTCTTAATCGTCACAGCAAGAGAGAATAAAAACCTAACCTCTTCGGGGGCCTTTTCTTGTGGGCAGTAGTGTGGGTAGTAGTCAAAAGTCAGAGTAGGTAAGGCAAAATAATAACCATTTTTGACAAATTCATCAGAGGTAACAAAAAACCCGCAAACCCTTACATTTATAAGAGATTGCGGGATGTTCTTTGTACGCGCCCTGGGGGATTCGAACCCTCGACCTTTTGATTCGTAGTCAAACACTCTATCCAGCTGAGCTAAGGGCGCACATCACATTTCAGCTGTTCTTGCAAACAGCTTTATGATTATAGCATGGTCTTGCGAAAAATGCAAGGGTTTTTTATAAATTCAAAGAACATTTTTATAAATTCAAAGAACATTTTTAAAAACCGTAAATTCCCAGACTAACGTCCACCCCCTCGTCCACTGTGGACGTTACTTTGGGAATTTACTTTTAAAAATATTTTTAGTGCCCCGGCGATTTTCACCTTTCAGGCAATATCAAAATATGCTATAATGGATTTTGCACCAGTTAAAGAAGGATACGGTCATCACGGGACAAATCCATCATCATCCGGCGCGATTGCCGCCAGCGGCGAGATCAAAAGCCTTTACCGCTCCGTGGCGCGCACTGCCCGAAATATAGCGGGGAACATAAAACAGGTGGAAAAGCAAAACACAATCATCAGCAAGCTCCAAAACGGCCTGAACCTCGTGCTGGCCGACGCGAGCGAAAGCTGTGACAAAAACACCGGAGACCATGTGCGCAAAACCGCCCCTTACGCCGATGTGGCCACGCAAAGCAGCAATACCCGCTTCGATCCCAACGTCGTACCGGCTTTCGGGCACGACGCAGGCGAAGCGGAAGCCATCAGGCACAGGTGCTGTAATTCCTTGACGGTCAGGAGGGAAAAAGCATGCAGGATCGGGAAAATTCCCTGGTGAAATGGTTCGGCGAACGACGGCCGGTGCGGCTGATGCTGCTGGCTGCCCTGCTGGCGCTGGGCGTGATCCATGTCGAATTTATCATCAATACCGCCCAGATGCTGTGGCGCGTGGCCACCCCGCTGATTGCAGGCGCGGCCATCGCGTATATCCTGGAGATCATCATCAAGCGGCTGGAAAAGATCGTGTTTCCCCACACCAAAAACCGCTGGCTGGAAAAGAGCCGCCGCACCGTCTGTATCCTGCTGTCCTTTGTGCTGCTGCTTTCTTTGGTGGGGCTGGTGGTCTTCACCGTCATTCCCGGCCTGGTCGACGCCTTTACCCTGCTGGGCCAGGAACTGCCGAACTACTTCTCCGACTTCAAGGAATGGCTGACGGCCACCTTTCAGGACGTGCCCCAGGCTACGGCATATCTGAACGAGTTGAACCTGGAATGGGACACCGTGCAGGAAAGGGTCGTCAACTGGGCATTGAACGGCATGATCCAGGGCCAGCTTTTGTCCTCCACCGTCACGGTGATCGGCGCGGTGACGGGCGGCATCGCCAACTCCTTTATCTCTGTCATTTTCGCCCTGTTCCTGCTGGGCGACAAGGAAAACCTGCACCGGCATTTCAACCGCGTGATGGACGCGGCGGTTTCGGAGCGCGCCAGCCTGCGGACGCATCACGTGCTCACCACGGCGAACCGCTGTTTTTCCGGCTTCATTGTCGGCCAGAGCGTGAACGCGCTGATCACGGGCATCCTCACCTGGCTGGGGATGCGCATTTTCCGCATGCCCTACGCGCTGATGGTGGGCGTGCTCAGCGGCACCGCTTCCCTCATCCCGATCATCGGCGGCTATATCGGCGCCGGGCTCGGCACATTCCTGGTGTTCACGGCCAGCCCCTCCATGGCGCCCTGGTTTCTGCTCTTTATCGTTACGCTGCAGACCGTGCAGGGGAATCTGCTTTATCCCCGCCTGGTCGGCAATTCCGTCGGCCTGCCCAGCCTGTGGGTGCTGGCCGCGGTATGCGTCGGCGGCGGGCTGGGCGGCATCGGCGGCATGGTGGTCGCCGTGCCCAGCACCGCCACGGCTTATGCCCTGCTCCGCGACTGGGTACAGAAGAAAAACCGGGATAACAAGTGCCCTCCCGCACCTCGGGAAAAAACGCCTGATCCGCTCCTTTCGGGAGCCGGGCGGAAGGACAAACCGCGCCGCGCATAATGTTACAAAGATGTCGCATATATGAAAGAACGTATAAGCAAACGTAAAAAAATATAAAAATCGCCGGGTTTTTCTTGACAAAATCCCGATCTGTGGTAGAATCGCATGGAGATCAGGAAAGGAGGGAACCAAAATGAGCGGTAACAAACGCGTGTTTGCCCTGCTGCTTTGCATCGGCATGGCGCTGATGCTGCTTGTTTCCTCCGCCTATCTGGTCAGCGTTTCAGGACACCACTGTGATGGGGACGGCCACTGCGAAATCTGCGAAGTGGTGATCCGGACTGAAGCGCTGCTTTCAGGCTTTGTTTTCTGCCGGGCGGCTCTTGCGTTTTTTGCGTATATGACCATGCGCCGGGAGGAAAAGCTTGAAAGAAGACCGACTTTTGCGCTGCCGCTGACCCTGGTAGGCCGGAAGGTACAGCTGAACAATTGATTTTCCTTGCCCGCGGGAACGCGATACCGTCCAAAAACACGGTTTGCCCATGTTTTTTCGGTGTTTTGCGTGTCCGTGTATTTTTATGCGCATTTTCGAAAAGCAAAAAGAAAATCAATTGGAGGAAATAATCATGAAAAAGTTTGCTGTGCTGCTGACAGCCATCGCACTGCTGCTGAGTATCTGTATTCCCGCCGCCGTGACGGCTGAAAACAAAACCGTAAAAATCGTAACGACCATCTTCCCGATCTATGACTGGGTGCGGGAAATCGCCGGGAGTGAAACGGACATGGAGCTGACCATGTTGCTGGACTCCGGCGTCGATCTGCACAACTACCAGCCCACCGCCCAGGATATTCTGAAAATCGCCCAGTGCGACCTGTTCATTTTTGTGGGCGGTGAATCCGACGAATGGACGGAGGACGTGATCGCCACCGCCCAGAACAAAGACATGATCGCGATCAGCCTGCTGGATGCCCTGGGTGAGGACGTGAAGGAAGAAGAAATCGTGGAGGGCATGGAGCATGAGCACCACCACGATGAGGACGAAGACCACGACGAACACCACCACGACGAGCATGACCACGACGAGCATGAGCATCATCACGAGGATGAAGAAAAAGAATTTGACGAGCACGTGTGGCTGAGCCTGCGGAACGCGGAAAAGCTGACCAAAGCCATTGCCGATGCGCTGTGCGAAATCAACCCCGATGCTGCTGAAATGTACCAGGCGAATGAAGAAAAGTATCTGGAAAAGCTGATCGCCCTGGACGCGGAATATGAAGCCGCGGTGAAGGAAGCCGCATACAAAACCGTCCTGTTCGGCGACCGCTTCCCCTTCCGCTATATGATGGACGATTACGGCCTCACCTACTTTGCCGCCTTCACCGGCTGCTCCGCCGAAACGGAAGCCAGCTTCCAGACCATCCTGTTCCTGGCCCAGAAGCTGGATGAGCTGGGCCTTCCCGCCGTGCTGACCATCGAGAACCCCAAGACCCGGATGCCGGAGACCATTGTTTCCTCCACCCAGGCAAAGAACCAGAAGATCCTGTCCATGAACTCCATGCAGGGCGTGACCGCCCAGGAAGTAAAGGAGGGCGTGACTTACCTGTCCGTAATGGAAAGCAACCTGACCGTCCTCAAGGAAGCGCTGAACTGACAGCTTAAACTTATATCATACGGAGAGCGGGGAACTTTGCTCCCTGCTCTCCTGTCTGCCTTAAGCGATAGAGGTATATTCCCCGATGAAAAAACGTTTTTGCCTGTTATTGATCCTTACCCTGATGCCGCTCCTGCTCCCTGCCGCGCGGGCGGAAACGATCGACCTTGATCTGTCCCAAATGAGCGGAACGGTAGCTTATGCCCAGATTTACCAGATGATGTATGAGCCGAACGCCTATCTTGGAAAAATCGTCCGCGTCACCGGCTTTTTCGATGTGTTTGAGGACCGGGATACCGGTATGGTGTATACCTCCTGCGTTGTCCCGGACGCCGCCGCCTGCTGCCTCCAGGGGATCGAGTTCGTCTGGGCGGGAGAGCACCCGTGGCCGGAAGCATATCCGGAGCCCGGCGCTTCCCTGACCGTCACCGGCCGCTTTGAAACCTATCTGGAGGACGGCTGGATGTATGTGCGCCTGGCGGACGCGGAAGTGGAATGGCTTGATGGAACCTACAGATAACGGAAGGATGTAACATGTCGCAGCTGATGATAGAAAACCTGTCCCTGGGGTACGAGGGCCACGCGATCCTCTCCGGCCTGAGCTTTTCCGTGAACGCCGGGGATTACCTTTGCATCGTCGGGGAGAACGGCTCGGGAAAATCCACCCTGATGAAAACCATCCTGGGGCTGCAAAAGCCCCTGGGCGGAACGATCTCCTTCGGCGACGGGCTGAAAAACAACGAGATCGGTTATTTGCCCCAGCAGACGGCGGCCCAGAAGGATTTCCCCGCCACGGTATGGGAGATCGTGCTGTCCGGCTGCCAGGCGCGGGCAGGGATGCGGCCTTTCTACGGCAAGGCCGAAAAGCAGATGGCGAAGGACAATATGCAAAAAATGGGCATTACCCAGTTTGCCGGGCGCTGCTACCGGGAGCTGTCCGGCGGCCAGCAGCAGCGGGTGTTACTGGCAAGAGCCCTCTGCGCCACCCGGAAGCTGCTGCTGCTGGACGAGCCCGTTTCCGGCCTCGACCCCAAGGTGACGCTGGAAATGTACCAGCTGATCGAGCGGCTGAATCGGGAAGAAAAAGTCACCGTCATCATGATATCCCATGACATCAGCGCCGCCGTCAAGTACGCCAGCCACATCCTGCACGTGGGCCATGAGATGTTCTTCGGGCCCACGGCGGAATACCTGCGCAGCGCCATTGCCGGGCGCTTCCTGGCAGCGGAAGGGGGCGAAAAAGCATGAGCGTTTTTCAGCAATTGGAAATGTACCTGCGGATGCCCTTCGTCCAGTACGCGCTGATCGTGGGCACGCTGATCGCTTTGTGCTCCTCCCTCCTGGGCGTAACGCTGGTGCTCAAACGCTTCTCCTTCATCGGCGACGGGCTTTCCCACGTAGCGTTCGGCGCCATGGCCATTGCGGGCGTGCTGCACATCATGAACGAGATGCTGTTCGTGCTGCCGGTGACGGTGGTCTGCGCCGTGCTGCTGCTGCGCTCGGGCCAGAACGCGAAAATCAAGGGCGACGCGGCGATTGCCATGATTTCCGTCGGCGCGCTGGCTGTGGGCTACATGCTGCTGAACCTGTTTCCCACGTCCAGCAACGTGTCCAGCGACGTGTGCACCAGCCTGTTCGGCTCCACCTCCATCCTGACGCTTACACAGCTGGAGGTGTGGCTGTGCATCGGCCTGTCCGTGGCGGTGGTGGTGATTTTCCTGCTGTTTTACAACAAGATATTCGCCGTCACCTTTGACGAGGATTTCGCCCGGGCCGCGGGCGTGCGGGCGGAGACGTACAACCTGCTCATCGCTGTGGTGGTGGCGGTCATTATCGTGCTGGCCATGAATCTGGTGGGCTCCCTGCTGATTTCCGCGCTGATCATTTTCCCGGCGGTCAGCGCCATGCGGCTGTTCAAAAGCTTCAAGAGCGTCACCGTCTGCTCGGCGGTGCTGTCCGTCAGCTGCGCGCTGATAGGGATGCTGGTGTCTATCCTGGGCAGCACACCCGTCGGCTCCACCATCGTGGCGGTGGACATCGCCGCGTTCCTCATTTTTTCCCTGATCGCCAAGGTGGCTGCGCGTCAAAGAAAGGGCTGATTTCATGGTAAAGAAAACCAAATGGTATCTTGTTGCAACGCTGATCGCCGTCGTTCTGCTCTGCTCCGCCTGCTCCGGCGGGGGCGGCGCTTCCGGAAGCGCCGGTGTTAAAACGACAGCGGAGGTTCCGGTGATTCTGAACCAGGCGGAATACGTGCTGTACCAGAATATTTTTTACAACGACTACGGCCCCCAGTACGACAATACGCCGGTAACAAAAAACGGCGTCTTCGCCGTGATCCAGGACGGTTACAGCCAAAAGACCCGTTACTATGTATGGGGTTATCTGGACAACACCCAGTGCTGCGACTGGCAGTGGGAAATCGTGCCGAAGGATACGAAAAACCTGCCCGCCCCCGGCTCATTGGTCACGGTGACAGGCACCTTCGCCAAAAATGAAGCCGAAGCGCTGGACGGCTACTGGATCAAAGACGCGGAAATCACCACCGTCACCGCCTACGCGGGGCAGACGGCGGATCTGAACATGCTGGCCATGAGCGACACGCTGGAGCGCGTGCAGATGTACAACATCATGTACCGCGCCGAATACTTTGATGGCAAAACCTACCTGGCTTACGGCCGCATCGCCTCGGGCAGCATGCTGCAGGATCCCTACTACGACGGCTCCTGGCAAATTCCCTTCACTTCCGCCGAAAGCACCGCTTCCCTCGCCATCGGAACCAGCGTGCGCCTCTCCGGCAAGGTCATAAGCGGAACGCTGGCGGAAAGCACGGTCACGGTCACGCAGTAGCCCGCAAGACGGTATGAATGAAAGCAAATATCTATGAACGCTAAAAAATCAGTCAGGCGTGGCCGCTGACTGATTTTTTTCCTTTTGGTTTTATACCTTTTCCAGCGCCTGGGCAATATCGGCAATCAGATCGTCCGCGCTTTCCAGGCCGCAGCTCATGCGCACCAGCCCCGCGGGGATGCCCGCGGCTTTGAGCTGCTCTTCGCTCATCTGGCGGTGGGTGGTGGAGGCGGGGTTCAGGCAGCAGGTGCGGGCGTCGGCCACATGGGTTTCAATGGCCGCCAGGCGCAGGCTGTTCATGAACACGGAGGCAGCTTCCCGCCCGCCTTTCAGTTCAAAGCTCACCACGCCGCAGGAACCGTTGGGCAGGTATTTCTTCGCCCGCTCGTGATACTTGTCTCCCGGCAGGCCGCAGTAACTGACGCTGGCCACCTTGGGATGCTGCCGTAAATACTCCGCCACGGCCTGCCCGTTTTCGCAGTGCCGCGCCATGCGCACGTGCAGGCTTTCCAGGCCCAGGTTCAGATAAAAAGCGTTTTGAGGGGACTGGATGGAGCCGAAGTCCCGCATCAGCTGGGCGGTGCATTTTGTAATAAAGGCCCCGGCATTGCCGAACTTTTCCGCATAAGTGATGCCGTGGTAGCTGTCGTCCGGGGTGCACAGGCCGGGGAATTTGTCCGCGTAAGCCATCCAGTCAAACTTCCCGCTGTCCACGATGGCGCCGCCCACGCCCACCCCGTGGCCGTCCATATACTTCGTGGTGGAGTGGGTCACGATGTCCGCACCCCACTCAAAGGGGCGGCAATTGACCGGCGTGGCAAAGGTGTTATCGATGATCAGCGGCACGCCGTGGGCGTGGGCTGCCCTGGCAAACTGCTCGATGTCCAGCACCGTCAGGGCGGGGTTGGCGATGGTTTCGCCGAACACCAGCCTGGTATTCGGGCGGAACGCCGCGTTCAGCTCCTCATCCGTGCAGTCAGGGGACACAAAGGTGGTCTCGATGCCCATCTTTGCCATGGTGACGCTGATCAGGTTGAAGGTGCCGCCATAGATACTGGACGAGGCCACCATATGGTCGCCGCAGGAAGCCAGGTTGAACATGGCGAAGAAATTCGCCGCCTGGCCCGAGGAGGTCAGCATCGCCGCCGTGCCGCCCTCCAGCGCGGCGATTTTCGCCGCCACATAATCGTTGGTGGGGTTTTGCAGGCGGGTGTAAAAATATCCGCTGGCCTCCAAATCAAACAGCTTCCCCATGTCCTCGCCGGTATCGTATTTAAAAGTCGTGGACTGAACGATGGGAATCTGCCGCGGCTCGCCGTTGCCGGGCGTGTAGCCGCCTTGAACGCATTTGGTTTCAATGCGGTAATCGCTCATACATATCCCTCCTTGGAAATCTTTGACGTTTCCAATCCATGATAGTCAAAAACCAAATCCCTGTCAAGCAGGATACAGAAGAAAGACAGGCGCATCACCCCCTGTGCCGCTCCCTCCCGCTGATTTTCCGCTTGAATATCCCGCGCGTTTGTGATACCCTGTTTTATGGGACCGTGCCGTGGATGAAATGGGAGGATGAAACATGCGGATACGCTCGGCCGATTGCGTTTTTCTCATGCTTGCTTTGCTTTCAGCGCCTTTCCGGGCGGCAGCTGATACCCTGGCCCTGCCGGAAGGCTTGGAGGTGATCAGCAGCCTCAGCTTTGCCGGCCTGAAGAAAGACAGGGTCGTTTTCCCCGAAAGCGTCCGGTACATCGCGGACGACGCGTTTCAGGACGCGGAGTTCGTCGGCTCCGGCGTGGCCGGCAGCTACGCTTATTACTGGTGCGTGGATCACGGCATCGCCTGGGCGCCCTTGGAAAAGGCGGAAACGGAAAAAAAGCCGGACACGGAAGTGAACTATTCCGGCAGGACGATCTGGCAGCGTTTCCCGCAGAAGTATTATCTGAAAGCCACGGTCATCAACAACAGGCGCGATTCGAACGCGGTGTTTGAGGTGAATAAGGTTCAGTACAAAATCAACATCACGTTCCATATCGACGAAGTGTTCAATAAGGCGTCCGAACAGACCAAGCTGAATTATATAGAAATCCTGCTGAAAGGCTGGGACGGCCCCGACGAGGAGGACGACAGCTTCGAAAGCTTTGAAAAAGACACGCAGGGATACACCAAGGTGTACCAGGCGAACTGGCTCACCAAAAAAGCCTATAACGTGAAAGAACTGATGTACGACGAGCAGGGCAGCCCAGCCGTCCGCTACGATGAGGACCTGGGAGAATATGTCGAACGCTACAACCACCTCGACCTGCGCCCGGACGTGTGGGAAGGCGCGGCCATCACCATCGATACGGGAAAAAACACCGTTTCGATCTACCATCCCGGCGATCTGGAAAGGAATTACCGGGTGTACAATTTATTGGACGTAAATAATTATTGCGCCGTCACCGCCGGCACCGGCAACCTGATCATGGCCGCGGACGGCAGGCCCTGTCAGAAGCTGCGCGTGAAAATCACCGCCTCCTTCAACAATACCTCCCGCATCGCGCTGCATGAAAGCGTCATCGACAACGTGTTCGTCAGCGTGGTTGACAAAGATTGAAAAGGGGTGAAACCATGACCGAGCTGACCACCAGCGTGCAGATCATTCTGCCCCAGCACTGCAACGGTTATAAAAAGCCCCGCCTGTTCGGCGGGCAGATGATGGCCTGGATCGACATTGTCGGCGCGGTGGCAGCGCGGCGCTACGCCAAACGCGCCGTGACCACCGTATGCGTGGACAGCCTCACCTTCATCGCTCCGGCATACCTTAACGACACCATGGTGCAGGAAGCCTGCGTGGTGTGGACGGGCCGCACGTCCATGGAGGTCAGGGTGGACAGCTTCGTGGAGCAGCTGGACGGCACCCGCACCATGGTCAACCGCGCCTACGCCGTGTTCGTGGCCATCGACGACGAAGAAAAACCTATCCCCGTGCCGCCTTTCCAGCCTGAAACAGAGCTGGAACGCATGGAATACGCCGCCGCCCAGGAACGCAGAAAGAAACGGCTGGAAAAATAAATTGCGCTTGAATTCTTTTGTGAAGGGCGCTTTAAGTCAGTAAAGGGATTAGGGATTAGGGATCAGGGGAGAACCCACCCTGTCATTCTAAGCAATGTCATCCCTTCGACTACGCTCAGGATGACAGACGTGGTTGTTCGCCTAATTCCTAATCCCTGATCCCTATTCCCTGATCCCATCAAACGCTTTTCCCCGTTCTCTTTTTCCGCTCCATTCTGCGGATGCGGTTGATATGGCGCTCAAAGTCGCCGTTATCCATCAGCTGGGCAAGGACATACTGTTCAAAGGCGGGCACAGTGCAGGAATAGAAGCCCACGGCTGCGGCAAAAAGGGGAATCAGGCGGGGGGGAAGGACCATATAGCCCACGCGGATGGAAGGCGAAACAGTGCGTGAAAACGTGTTCAGGTAGATCACGTTTTCTTTTTTTGACCGGGAAAACACGGTTTCCTCCGGCTTGCGCAGGAGAGAAAACTCCGACTCAAAATCGTCCTCCACGATGAAGCGGTCATTATCTTCAGCCCAGTGGATGTATTCCCGGCGTTTCGACGCGCTGGCGGTAACGCCGCTGGGGAAGCTGCGGTAAGGCGTGATGTGCAGTACGGATGCGCGGGTGGCGCTCAGCGCGGCGGACCGGATACCGTCGTGCTCCAGCGGCAGCAGGTCGCAGGCAACGCCCTTGGCCCGGTAAACCTGCTCGATTTTCTCATACGACGGGCTTTCGATGGCGTACACCTTCCCCCGCCCCAGCATTTCCACCACCAGGCCGTACAGGTATTCCGCGCCGGAGCCGATCACGATCTGCTCCGGGGCGGCGGCCATGCCGCGGTTGCGGGCCAGGTAGCGGGAAATGGCCTGGCGCAGGGCGTCGCAGCCCGTGTTGGGAGATTTGTTCAGCAGCGTTTCCCCATATTCGGTCATCACCCGGCGCATGGTGCGGGCGAGCACGGAAAAGGGAAAGCTGTTTTCCCGGTCGGAAGCGTATCCAGCCGGGGCGGCAGGACGCAAAGGGCGCGGAGATACCTGGGCAAACCCGTCCAGCGGACGGTAAATCACATAGTATCCGCTGCGGGGGCGGGACTCGATGTACCCTTCCTGGCAAAGCAGCTCATAGCTGTGCTCCACCGTGATCGCGCTCAGGCCGTCCTCCCGGGCCGTCTCCCGCCGGGAGGGCAGCCTTTCCCCGTATTCCCATACGCCCTGGGTGATCTTGTCCCGGATTTTTTCATATAATTGCAGGTAAGCCGGTTTTTGATTGTTCATCTGGCCTTATGTTTTTCTCCTGTTCTGGCACTTTTTTTATATCCAATTTCAGTATATACTACATCCGTTCTCCGGTCAAGGGGCTGGAAACACTTTAGAAGGAGATGATCAACATGAAGAATCAGGACAAACGGGTATTGAATACGGTGCTGGTCGGCGCGCTGGCCGCGATGGTGTATGTGGTCACGCTGTTCCGTTTCCCGCTTTTGGGGTCTAAGGTGCATTTTGCCAACGCGGTCTGCCTGCTGGCCGGACTGCTGCTGGGGCCGGTTCCCGGGGGGATCGCCGCCGGATTGGGGTCGGCGCTCTATGACCTGACCATGTATAACGAAGGCATCGTCAATCTGCTGATCACCTTTGTCAGCAAGTTCGCCATGGCCTGGGTATGCGGGATGCTGGCGGGCAAAGCGGATGAAAAGCAGCCCCTGCCCCGGATCCTGATCGCCTGCGTGGTCGGGGCGCTCACTTATGTGGCCCTGTACATGCTCAAAACCGGTGTGTACGGCCTGATCGCCGGAAACATCTGGGCTCCCATCGCGAGCAAATTCCCCGCTTCCATCATCAACGCCGCGGTCGCCATGGTCGCCGCGCCCATCTTCTACCATGCCCTGCGCCCCGCGCTGAAGGCGGCGGGCATTCTTCAGGCCAAGGCATAAAATCCTTCAAAAGCCGGAACTTTTTCCGTTCTCCGCCGTCTATATCTATGTGCGGATGAAACATCCACGGAAAGGAGAATGATCCATGAAAAAGTTTTTGCTGATCTGCCTTGCCCTGTGCCTGCTTGTTCCCTCGGTCTTTGCTGAAGAAGAGGCGTCCTTCCTCTCCCTGACAAAGCTGGATGAAACCCAGGACCTGCTGGACAGCGGCGTGACCATCGAAAAGGTGTATTATACGGACGGCTACGGCTTCTCCACCAGCGAATTCACCACCACCGACCCTGAGGAAATCGCCGCGCTGTGGACAGCCCTGACAATGATGGAATTGGGCGAACCGTCGTACACGTTCATTACAGACTGGTATCCGCAGATTGTTTTCTATCTTTCCGACGGCACCCACCGCAATGTATGCTTCGACGCGCATTGGCTGGAAATCAGCGGCATGGAGAACTACTGCGTCCTCAACGATGAGCCCTTCTGGACGCTCACCGCCTGCCTTGTGCGTAAATACATGGGAGAATAAAACGCGGACGCAAAAAGAGCGCCGAAAGCATCGACGCTCTTTTTGATTGTTTATTTCGCGGCTGGGATTTCTCCGGCCTTGGTGAGGGCAACCTTGGTGATCACCGGGCCGATCAGTTCAAACACCAGCACCCCCGCCAGCACGATGGTATTCACCTGGGAACCAAGCGTCGGAAACCGGGCGGACACCAGCGCGGACATACCGATGGCGACACCGGCCTGGGGCAAAAGTGTCAGGCCCAGGTAATTGCGGATATTCCTGTCCGCCTTCACGCAGACCGCGCCGAGCATCGTGCCGCCCCACTTGCCGATGGAGCGAAGCAGAAGATACGCAAGGCCGATCAGGCCCACGCTGGGCAGTACGGACAGATCCAGGTCAGCGCCGGACAGCACGAAGAACAGCAGGAACAGCGGCGGCGTAAAGCGGTCGCACTGCTCCATCAGCACCTCGCGCTGCTGGCTCAGGTTCACCATCATGGCCCCGATCATCATGCACACCAGCAGGGAGGACAGGTTCAGGATGTCGCACAGGCCCACGCCTGCCAGCACAAGGGCGATGGACAGGGCCAGCTTGTTGCCCCGGCTGGCAAAAAACCTGGCTCCAAAGGCCAGCAGCCAGCCCAGCGCAGCGCCCAGGGCGAAGCTGCCCACAATCTCAACGAGGGGGGACAGCAGCATGCCGGACACGGTAACGGCCCCGCCCAGCATAGCCTGGGCAACGGAAGCGGAAATGCTGAACACCATCAGGCCCAGGGCGTCGTCCATGGCCACCACGGGCAGAAGCATCTGCGTCACCGGGCCGTGGGCCTTGTACTGCCGCACCACCATCAGCGTGGCGGCGGGAGCGGTGGCCAAAGCAATCGCGCCCAGCAGCAGGGCCAGGGGCACGTCCACGCCGAAGAGGATCAGGCCCGCGTCCACGCACGCCGCCGTGGCGACGCCCTGGAAAACGGTGATGGTCAGCGGCGCTTTGCCGATCTTTTTCAGGTAGCTGAGTTTAAACTCGCCGCCGATGGAATAAGCAATGAAGCCCAGGGCAGCTTCGGAGATGATCCCCATGGACTCCGCCTGCTCTTTGGAAAGAACGCCCGCAACGCAGGGGCCGATGATCAGGCCCGCCACCAGGAAGGCGGTCACGTTGGGCAGCTTAACAAGTTTTGCGGCGCGGCTCATGACGAGGCCCGCCATCATGGTAATGCCGACAAGCAGCAGTGTGTTCATTTCTTCTTTTCCAGTCCTTCCACCATCGTCAGCGGCATGGCGAACATGATGCCGCTGTCGGGCACGTCCAGCCCGCCTGTCACCTGATTGACGACCTTCCGCGCCACGTCCACCTGCTCGTCCCGCAGTACCATGAAAATGGTCTTGCTGCTGCGGTGCTCCGGCTCCATGATGGCCCGCAGGCCGTAAAAGATGGGCATTTCATCCTCCGTATGCAGGATGCGGGCCATACCCTTGCTGTCCAGCACCGTCGCGCCCCGCAGCCCCTGATCGCTGAATTCCTGCAATAAATGCTCCAAGTGCTCGGTTCGGTTCAATACGAATACGAATACCTGCATCGTTCATCTTCCTTTCCTGTGATTTGCGCTTCCGCGCGGTTCCTTATTGTATGCCTGTTTCCACGGAAATGCAAGCGATTCTGCGTCGAATCATGAAAAAACAGAGCTGGTAGTTCCGTTTCGGTCATGGATGATACAGCTTTGCGGTCTGGTACTGCGGGTCGCAGGTCAGGTTGATTTTCAGGCGGCGGAAAATGTTTTCGTCCACAGCCGACAGGATCACGGTGGAATGCGCTTCGCAGCCCTCCAGCTTTTTGAGCTGCGCCATGGCCAGCGCCGCGTTGGGATCGGTGGCGGCGCAGATGGAGAGCGCCACCAGGATCTCGTCGGAGTGCAGGCGGGGGTTGTGATTCCCCAGATACTCGCATTTCAGGGTCTGTATGGGCTCGATAACGGAGGGAGAAATCAGGTGCAGGCGCTTTTCAATGCCGCCCAGCATTTTCACCGCGTTCATCACCACGGCGGCGGAGGGGCCCAGCAGGTCGCTGGTTTTCCCGGTGACGATCCGGCCGTCCTGCAGCTGAATGGCCAGGGCCGGTTCACCGGTGGCTTCCGCTCTTGCCCGGGCCGCGCCGATCACGGGCCGGTCATCGTCGCTCAGGTGCATGGATTGCAAAAGCGCCTGTAATTTTTCCACCTCGTGGGCTTCCGCGTGGCCCGTGCGCAGGCCGCAGCGGGCGGTGTAATAGCGGCGGATGATTTCCTGGCAGGCGGCTTCCCGGCATATATCGTCGTCGATGATGCAGTTGCCCACCATATTCACGCCCATGTCCGTGGGGGATTTGTAGGGAGATTTGCCGAAAATGTATTCAAACAGCGCGTTGAGCACCGGGAAGATTTCGATGTCCCGGTTGTAGTTCACCGTGGTTTCCTTGTACGCCTCCCAGTGGAAGGGATCGATCATGTTCACGTCGTCCAGGTCGGCCGTGGCGGCTTCGTAAGCCAAATTGACCGGGTGCTTTAACGGCAGGTTCCAGATGGGGAAGGTTTCAAACTTGGCGTAGCCCGCGTTGATGCCGCGCTCATGCTCCTGGTACAGCTGGCTTAAGCAGGTGGCCATTTTGCCGCTGCCGGGGCCGGGGGCCGTCACCAGCACCAGGGGGCGGGAGGTTTCGATATAATCGTTGCGGCCGAAGCCGTCCTTGCTGACGATAAGGCGGATGTTGTAGGGATAGCCCTCGATGGGATAATGGCGGTACACCCGAAGGCCCATTTCTTCCAGCCGCGCCTTGAATGTCACCGCGGCGTGCTGCTCCTGCCAGCGGGTAATGACCACGCTGCCCACATACAGCCCGATGGAACGGAAGGAGTCGATAAGGCGCAGCACGTCCGCGTCGTAGGTGATGCCCAGGTCGCCGCGCAGCTTGTTCTTTTCAATATCGTCGGCGTTGATGGCGATCACCAGCTCAGCCTGGTCCTTCAGGTTCAGCAGCATGGACATCTTGCTGTCCGGACGGAAGCCCGGCAGCACGCGGGAAGCGTGGTTGTCGTCAAACAGTTTTCCGCCCAGCTCCAGGTACAGCTTGCCGCCGAACTGGCCGATCCTCTCCCGGATATGCTCCGACTGCATGGCGGTGTATTTGTCGTGGTCAAACCCGATGCGCATCTTTCGTGTCCCTCCCTCATGGCCTGCTTTCGCGATGGCTGCGATACAACTTCCAGATTATATCATGCCAAAGCCGGCGAAACAAGCGTAAACACGGTATCTTTTTTATCGCTGCCTCTTCGGTTCATTTCCTGATAAACTTTTCGTCCGCCGCGTTTTCTTCGATGCTTGCGAACCGCTCCACAGTCATATGCAGGTCATATTTTTCCCGCAGTTTTGCAACCGTCGCCATCATCGGGCTGGCGTGGTGGGCGTCGATCGCCGCCTGATCCGCCCAGGAGTCAATGAGCAGCACCGTTTCCGGATCGTCAAAGGAGACGTAATATTCATACCGCAGATTGCCGCGCTCGGAGCGGATGCGCTCCACGGTCCCGCCTGCGGTCATTTCCTCGGCAAAGGCCCGGGCAGCGCCGTTTTTGCCTGTATAGCGCAGATTGACTGTAATCGCCATTTTCTTCACCTCAATATCTGTTCCATCGGTTTTCCCTTGATCAGCCTGTCCGGCTGCCGGATCACCCCGTCCGCTTCTTACATGCCTGCTCCTTTCATTTAAACGACGCTCCCATTATACAGGATGGAAAGAAGGAAGGGAATGGGCTGGTTGGCAGAATGGAAAACCGATTCGGTCATGCGGAAAACAATGTTCAGGTTTACTATTCACCTATTTAGAAGAGACCAAGCAGCATTTCCGGCGGGGGTGTCGGGGGAGCTCCCCCGACTGTAATCCGCAGGCGGCGGCGTACACGCCGCCGCCTGCGGATAGAAAATCGAAGGGCTGCGGCCCTTCGATGCATCCCAGGGGTTTTTCGACAATCTGAGCGGAATCCCGATTCCGCTTTCATTCGTACCATTCAGTGTTAGCTGAATGGCAACTGATCAGGCAAAGATTTTCCCAAATCATGCAGGCGCGCTCTTGCGGACGGCTGGATTTTCAGGTATAATGATATGGATGGTTACAGAAGTTTTTGCTCGGCTTTGAATACAGAATCACGGCGTTCATAATATGCGGCCCCAAATGCGTCCCGGCCATCATCCGGCCAAGCAAAAGGAGATTCCGCCCATGAAAGATATCCTGCTGATCATGCCGCAGGGGGAACTGCTGGAAACGCTCTCTTCCCTGCTTTCCTCCGAGTATCGGCTGCTGTGCTTTGACCGGCTTCCCGATGGCGGGAATGCCCTTGACGATCCAAATCTCGCCGCGGTGCTGGTGGATTTGGCGCATGAAAAAGAGCGCGGCCTGGCCATCGCAAAAAAGATGATGGGGTATTCCGCCTTTTTAAAGCACCCCATCCTGGGGCTGACGGCTTCTCTGCCCGGGGAGGAGGAAGCCGCATTGGTCGAAAACGGCTTCTTTGACATCATTCCGCTTCCCTGTCCAAAATCGCTGCTCCTCAAAAGGATCCAAAGCGCCATCCGGGCGTCGGACTCCATCACATTCCATGAAGTGGAGAGGATGCTCAAGCAGCTGCCGTCCAATATTTTCCTGAAGGATACCGAAGGCCGCTATGTTTTTTCCACCCAGTACTGGCATCATCTGTACCACGCGGACGACACGAACTGGTCCATTCGCGGCAAGACGGACATGGAAATCCGCAAGGATAAGGAAAACGCGAAAAAGGCCATGGAGGCGGACAGGAAGATCCTGCAGACCGGGAACGGCACAAGCTACATCATCGAGGAAAAACAGGACGGGATGGACGAGTTTCTGGAATTGATCAAGCGGCCCGTCTATGACGCGGACGGAAAAATCTCCGGCATCATCGCGCTGATCAATAATGTGACCGAGCAGCACCTGCTCAAGCAGGAGCTGGAAAAGCGCACCCAGATCGACCCGCTTACGGAATTGCTCAACAAGCCCACCACCGAAGAACACATCCGCATGATGCTGAAAACCGCCGGGAAGGATTGGAAAAACGGGGCGCTGATGATGCTGGACGTGGACAATTTCAAGAACGTGAACGACTCCCATGGCCATGCGGTGGGCGACCATGTGCTCGCCAGGATTGCCCGGATCATCCACAGCAATTTTCGGGTGATGGATGTGACGGGGCGCATCGGCGGGGATGAGTTCATGGTGTTCCTGCGGAATATCAAGGAGACGGAGGCGGTGTGCAATTCGGCCCGCAGGATTCAGCAGCAGGTGCGCGCCGCGTTTCCCGAGCTGCCGGGAGGAATCTCGATTTCCATCGGCATCGCGCTGTACCCGGCCCACGGCGTCACTTTCGAAGAGCTGTACCGGGCGGCGGATGCAGCCCTGTACGAAGTAAAGAATCGCTGCAAGGGCAATTTCCATGTCTATGGAGAGGGAGCGGAAGAAAAGCCCGAACCATAAATCCTTTCATACTGTTCTCAAATCAAATAAGCAATAAAAAGCACAAACACTCATACATGTCATCCCGAGCGAAGTGGAGTGAGAACGAAACGGAGTCGAGGTATCTATAAGTTGGTTTATTACGCTGCTTTAGATCCCTCAGCTCCGCTTCGCCAGGTCCTTCGACTCCGATGCGCTCCGCTCAGGATGACATCGCTTCGGTCGGGATGACATTGCTTATAGGCTATTCTAAATTGCTTATCTAACTTGAGAACAGTATCACAAGATATATAAAAGAAACGCTCCCGTTCATGTTGGAGCGTTTCTTTTTGATGGATCTACTTTTTTATTTCCGCCAATTCCTTTTGGATCATTTCTTTGGTGGCGTAGTTCAGCGGGGAGAAGCGGCCTTCCAATGCCTTTTCCAGTTTTTGGGCGGCAGCTTCCAGATTTCCCTCCTCCTTGTCATACTGGGCCAGGAAATAGAGCGTGTCGATCTGGCTGTCCTTGATTCCGATGGCTTTGTCGAAGTACTCCTTTGCCTTTTCCTTATCGTTCAGCAGCCGGTAATAGGTCTGGCCCAGGTTGTCCAGCACGATGGGGTCCTCGTCGTCATAATCCAGGGCTTCCTGGTTGTATGCCAGCGCTTTTTCCGCGTCCCCCGCCTCGATGTACAGCCAGCCCAGGGACTGGTAAGTCAAGCCGCATGGGGCCTTCCGGTGGGAGGCTTCCAGCAGCTGAATGGCTTTTTCGATCTCGCCCAGCTTATACTGCGCCACGGCGTAGTTCATAAAAAGCTGCTGCTTGCGGCCCGCGTCCAGGTCGGGGGCTTTTTCCGCCTTTTTCAGGATTTCCTTGACCTTGAGGTAGTTATCCTCGCCGCCTTCGCGGAGCAAAAGCACGCTGAAAGGCAGCATGTACGCTGCGGAAAAATAGCCGGCGCTGTACAT
Organism: Clostridia bacterium; assembly: GCA_017550745.1. Lineage (GTDB taxonomy): Bacteria > Bacillota > Clostridia > Christensenellales > Aristaeellaceae > RUG563. Next base: position 19,493 of record JAFZOG010000040.1, read on the forward strand.
TTCCTCATACAGCTTCCTCGCCTCCGCCACATTGCCTTTTTGCTGCGCCATCAGCGCTTTGCGCGCCTTAAAGCTGTCCAGAATGCCCATATCAATCCTGCCTCCTTGCTTTTTTCATCAAACGCTCATACCGCCTTTGCAGCGCTGCCATATCGCTGCCCGGCTGGTCGGCGGCCAAAATGATGGCCCTGCGCGTGTACTCCACCGCGGCGGGGATATCCTTGGTTTTATGCTCGCAGATTTTGGCCAGGGCGATCAGGGGCGCCGCGCCGCCCTGCCTGTCCGCCGCCATGCGGCGGTAGATTTGCGCGGCCTCGGCATAGTTGCCTTCCCGCCGGTAGGTCTCCGCCATGCGGCCCCGGGCCAGGATGGACATGCTGCCCCTGTCCGCCGCCCGGTAGCACATCCGCGCGCCTTCGGCCCTCCCCCGCTTTTCATATACCCGGCCCAGGCTGAATAAATCCTCCGGCTGTTCCGCCAGCAGCGGCGCGTCGTGAAGCCGGATCAGCCTGTCCAGGATGTGGGCCAGGGAAATGATGTCCTGCGCGTTGTGGGCCAGCACATCCTCCAGCAGGGAAAAATCCCCCGTTTTCAAAAAACTGAAGTACCGCTCCGGCACCAGCGCCCCCGGCAGATCGTCCTGCCGCCGCATCCCCAGCACCGCTTCTTCCAGGCTGGAAAGATTGCAGTGCTTGAGCCGCAGCTTCCAAACCCGGCGGCTGGCGGGCAGCAGATCCACATGGGGCTTTGAAACGTACATTTCACGCATCCGCTGCATGGTAAACCGGGTTTCCAGCAGGGGCAGGTCGAAGGTGGCGCCGTTAAAGGTACACAGGATTTTTCCCTTTGCCATCTCCTCCGCCACGTGGGAGAGCAGCAGCGGTTCCTCGTCGTAGTCCCGCATCAGGTATTGCCGCACCACGAAGCCCGCTTCGTCAAAATAGCCCACGCCCACCAGAAACGCCACCGTGCCCGCCCCATGGGACAGGCCCGTGGTTTCCGTATCCAGAAAGCAGATATCCTCCCGCCGGAAGTCCCGGCAGGGCGTGCCCTGCACCAGCTCCAGGCTGGTGCCGGAAACCGCCTGGGGCAGTGCGAAGCAGGAAAGCGCTGTGCGCGTCTGCCGGACCATGCAGTCCAGCGGCAGGGGCTTTTTCTGCGCAGCAGGCTTGGGCCCTGCCGCGGCCTTCAGTTTATCGCGCAATGACAGCATATGGTCCTGCCTATCTTCCGGTCAGTAAAAAATCGAATATTCTTCTTCTCCGTACTCATTCACGTTTACCACCACGGCGTCCCTTACCCGGGCGCGCCAGATGATCAGCTCGTGGAAATCGCCGCCCCGGGCCTCGTAATCCGCCACGTAGTTTTGCCATTCCTCGGTGAATTCCTCCAGGGACAGGTGGTTTTCCATGATGTACGCCGCCGCTTCCCTGCCCACATAGCGGAAATGCCAGGGCTCAAACTTGATGGAAGTGATGTCCTCCTTGTCCTCCATATAGCGCAGGATGAAGCCGAATTCATGGCAGTGCTCCAGCATCCACTGGGCCTCCGCCGTCTTGGCGAATTCCTTGTTCATGCCGTCCTTCTGGGTCCAGGCGTAATTGAGGATGTCCGCCCCCAGGCCGGTCTGGTGGTCGCTGGAGCCGGGATAAGCCACCAGCCCGTCGTCCCGGCCCATTTTCTGCAAGCGGTTGTTGTACATGGTTTTCTGGGTCTGATAGCTGCGGTAAGCGCTCTTTAAATACAGGGTATAGCCCGCTTCCGACGCGGCCTCAAACATTTCGTTCAGCGCGTCGTTCGCCGCCTTCCGCAGTTCCATCGCGCCGACGCCCGAAGCGCGGCGGACAGTGGTTTTCACCAGGTCGCCGGGCACATAGCCGCTGTCCAGCAGGTGGGAGCGGTTGGCGAGGGTGATGTACTGGTCAAAATCGTAAACCGTTTCCGGTTCCAGCGGAAAATCCCAATCGGGAAAAGCTGCCGCCCGGGCGCTGATCAAAAAGGTCAGCGACAGGGCGAAACAAATGAACCGGGCCGTTGCTTTTCTCATGGCGCGCTTTCACCTTCATCCATCGTTACTTCATAGCTTTCCGACCGCAGGGCGACGTATTCTTCCAGGGGAATATCCATTTCATAGATCCGTTTGGCGTGGTCCCTGCCCACATAACGGATATGCCAGGGCTCGTCGGCGTAGCCGGTGACTGCTTCCCATTTGCCCTGATACCGGACGATGAAGCCGAACCGCCAGGCGTTTGCCGCCACCCACTGTCCTTCCGGCGTCTGCCCGAAGGCAGTGGAAAGGCGGGTTTCCTTTTTGGTGCCCAGGTCCATGGCCAGGCCGATCTGATGCTCGCTGCACCCCTGGGGCGCCACCGTGCGCATGGCAGTCTGCCGGTCCACCTTTTCCAGCTTTCTGGCAAAGATGGCTGTCTGCTGGCCGTAGCTTCGATACCCGGATACGGCGGCCAGATACAGCCCCGCTTCCTTTGCCGCCGCAAACATTTCTTCCAGCGCCGCCGCCGCTTCGGGACGCATCCGGGTGGCTTCCCCGCCGCCTAACACTTTGGGCTCCACCAGATCCCGGGGATAATCGTCCTTGCCGATGGGGTGCTCCCGGTTGACCAAAAACAGATTGCCGCCGAAGGCCAGCTCCGGATCCGCCGCTTCCTCCGAAAAAGCGGCGAAAGGAAGAAAAACAAAGGCCAGCGCCATGAAAAAACAGAAAATACGATGCATCCTGGGCTCTCCGCGTTATTTCTGGATCATGCCGCCGTACCGGGCGGCGATCTGCCCGGCGGCGTCCCGGCCCAGCATCACGGTGACCCGGGTGCCGGTATCCCCGTATTCCTCGGACAGCACCCGGCCCTTCTTCCGCAGCTCCGCCACCACGCCGTATTGGTCAAAGGGCACCAGCAGGGTCATTTCCTGCTCGGCCTTGCGAAGCTCCGCCGCGATGGCGGACAGCAGCCGGTCAAGCCCAAAGCCGGTCTGGGCGGAGATGTGCAGCGCCCCCGGCATGATGGGCAGGATATCCTGATCGGAGGGCGTCAGGTCGCACTTGTTCAGCACGTCGATGCGGGGCTGGGTATCCGCGCCGATCTGGGAAAGCACTTCCTCCACCACCGCGTGCTGTTTCGGCGTATCGGGGCTGGACGCGTCGGACACGATCACCAGCAGGTCGCTGAGCGCCGCTTCCTCCAGGGTGGACTTGAACGCTTCCACCAGTTCATGGGGCAGCTTGCTGATAAAGCCCACCGTGTCCACCAGCAGAAATTCACCGCCGTCCGGCATCTCCACCCGGCGGCTGACCGCGTCCAGGGTGGCAAACAGCTTGTTTTCCGTATACACGCCCGCGCCGGTGACAGCGTTCAGCAGGGTGGATTTCCCCGTGTTGGTATAGCCCACCAGGGAAACGATGGGGATGGCGTTCTTTTCCCGGCTCTTGCGGCGAAGCCGGCGCTGCTTCTGCAGGTCGTCCAGTTCCTGCTTCAGCCGGTTGATCTGCTCCCGGATGCGGCGGCGGTCGATTTCCAGCTTGGTTTCGCCGGGGCCGCGGGTGCCGATGCCGCCGCCCAGCCTGCTCAAAATCAGCCCTTGCCCGATCAGCCGCCCGGAACGGTATTTCAGCTGGGCCAGCTGCACCTGCAGCTTGCCCTCCCCGCTCTGGGCCCGCTGGGCAAAAATATCCAGGATCAGGGTGGTGCGGTCCACCACCTTCACACCGATGATATCCTCCAGGTTCCTGGTTTGGGCCCCTGTCAGCTCGTCGTCGAAAATCACCACGTCCGCCTCGTACGCCTGGGCGTCCAGCTGCAATTGCTGGGCCTTGCCGCTGCCGACGAAGGTGGCGGTATCCGCCTTGGGGCGCTTCTGGAAAAACCGGGCCACCACCTGCGCCCCGGCGCTCTCCGCCAGGGCGGCCAGCTCATCCAGGGACTTTTCGCTGTCAATGCCGACCAGGACGGCTTTCTCAGGCGGTTCGGCGGTGTCGGGGCCGTCTCCCTGCAAGACCCGCCTGTCAGACAGCTGGATTTCCTGCATCCAGGCTTCCTGGGGCAGCTTGCGAAGCGGCACGATCTCCGTCTCCTCCACGCCGGGCACGCCGTTGGCCTTTTCGGTGAGGAACGCGGCGCTGACGCCGGTGATATGCCCGTTCTCCGCCACGCCTACGGCGCACATGCTGTCCAGCATCATGGAGCGCAAAGCGGCGATGTCCACGTCCGACAGCCTGGCGCTCCCGCCCGGATGGGTGTGGATGCAGCGGACGCAGGAAAGCCGCTTGCTGTTCCGGCGCAGGCGCAGATCCATCAGCGGCACGCTGTCCGCCACGCCCACGATCACGTCCAGCACGTCCCCGTCCCGGCTCACATACACCGCGATTTCCCGGTTCAGAGCGCACGAATGCCGCGCAAGCTCGGTCAGGAGGTCGCGCGGCGCGTATTCATTCCATTCAAAGGGGCAGTCGTAGATGGCTTTCAGTTCTGCAAGCTGTGAATCCCGGATGCCCGTAATATTGCCATGTACTTCCGGCATGGTCTCTCCTTCTGTAACCGGAAGGAAATCAGTCGATGGATTCCTCCGGATGATTCTTCAAATAGTCCTCCACCGCCGCGTGAATGGCCTCCTCCGCCAGCAGGGAGCAGTGCATTTTTACGGGGGGCAGGCCGTCCAGCGCTTCCGCCACGGCCTTGTTGGTGAGGGCCAGGGCTTCCTTCAAGGTCTTGCCCTTCACCATTTCCGTGGCCATGGAGGAGGTGGCAATGGCCGCGCCGCAGCCGAAGGTCTTGAATTTCACGTCCTCAATCACGCCGTTTTCCACCTTCAGATACATGCGCATGATGTCGCCGCATTTCGCGTTGCCCACGGTGCCTACGCCGTTGGCGTCGGGGATTTCACCCACATTGCGCGGGTTTTCAAAGTGGTCCATTACTTTTTCGCTGTACATGGCGGTTTCTCCTTTAATTTATTTGTAAAATCATATCAAGCGGTGTTCTGGCAGCAAGCAGGAGGGAGGAGGTTAATATTGTTGAATCACCAAGCGTTTGTCTTTCGTTCATTTTCCTTTATAAAAACCTCCTGCCTCTTCTTCTCATTTTTTACCGTTTACAAAATCATCGTACATGGGGCTCATGGAGCGCAGGGTGGTCACGATCTGGGGCAGCACCCGCAGCACCTCGTCCACCTCTTCCTCCGTGGTGGTGTCGGTGAGGCTCAGGCGCAGGCTGCCGTGGGCCACCTCGTGCGGCAGGCCGATGGCCAGCAGCACATGGGAAGGATCCAGGCTGCCGCTGGTGCAGGCGGAGCCGGAGGAGCCGGCAATGCCCGCCAGATCCAGGCGCAGAAGCAGGGCTTCCCCTTCGATGTACTGGATGGACACGTTCACATTATTGGGCAGGCGGTACAGCGGATGGCCGTTCAGGCGGGTGTGGGGGATGGTGTCCAGAATGCCCTTGATCAGCTTGTCCCGCAAAAAGGTTTCCCGGATGCCGTTTTCTTCGAGGTTGGCAATGGCCTTTTCCAGCGCCGCCGCCGTGCCCACGATGCCGGGAACATTTTCGGTGGTGGCGCGTTTTCCCCGTTCCTGGGCCCCGCCGTGCATGAACTGGTCCACCTTGGTGCCGGTGCGGATGTACAGCGCGCCCACGCCCTTCGGGCCGTGGAACTTATGGCCGGAGAGAGAAAGCATGTCCACGTTCCAATCGTCCACATGCACGGGGATCGCGCCCACGGCCTGCACCGCGTCGCAGTGGAAGGGGATCTTATGGGCCTTGGCGATCCTGCCGATCTCGGGAATGGGCTGGATGGTGCCGATCTCGTTGTTGGCAGCCATGATGGAAATCAGAATGGTCTGGCCGGTGATGGCCGCTTCCACGTCGGCGGGGTTCACCCGGCCGAACTCGTCCACGGGCAGGTAAGTCACCTCAAAGCCCTGCTTTTCCAGCCACTGGCAGGTATGCAGCACGGCGTGATGCTCGATCTGGCTGGTGATGATGTGGTTGCCCTTCTTCCGGTTGCCGAAGGCTGTGCCCTTGATGGCCCAGTTATCGCTTTCAGAGCCGCCGGAGGTGAAATAAATCTCAGCGGGCTTGGCGCCCAGGGCGCTTGCCACGGTGCGGCGGGCGTCCTCCAGCAGCTTCCGGGCGTCCCGGCCGGTGGAATGGATGCTGGATGCGTTGCCGTAATGCTCCCCGAAGCAGGGCAGCATGGCGGCCAGGGCTTCGGGACAGATGGCGGTGGTGGCGGCGTTGTCCAGATAAATGCGGTTCACGTTCAGTCGCTCCTTTTTGTATGTTCAGGTTCTTTTAGCAAGTTTGAGGACGAGAGTACAAAGTGCAGAGTTCAGATTTATTTACTCGGCCAATTTCAGATTCCGTTTCTTTCGCACTATATCATCTGTACTCTAAATCAACTTAAGTTATTTTCCACCATATCCTCCAAGGTGATGCCGTCCAGCAGGCCGTTGACCTGGCCGGTGAGGTAGGCCCAGACGCCCTTGGCGGGACAGTGGCCGCTGCGCTCGCAGGTGTGCTCCGGTTCGCTTACGCAGTCGGAAAAGTTCAGGGGCCCTTCCATGGCCTCGATGATGTCCCGGGCGGTGATTTGGGACGGCTCCCGGCTGAGCTGGTAACCCCCCTGCGCCCCCCGCACGGACTTGACCAGGTCGGCCCGGCGCAGCGTACCCAGCAGCTGCTCCATATATGCTTCCGGCGTGCCCAGTGCGGAAAACGCTTTCAGGCTTTGAGGCCCTTCCCCCTCGTGCTGCGCCATGAAGATCATGGCGTACAGGCCGTATTTTCCTCGGGTTGACAGTTTCATGAAAGACCTCCCTCCTGAATCCCGACTAATTTCATCGGGTTTCCTGGGTAACTATATCATGAACTGTTTTCCTTGTCAATACCTTTTTCTTAAAGGAAGCTGGGTTGATATTGACGCAAATCACGCCAACAAAAGATTTCCTTTAATTACGCCGGCGGCAGCAATTGAAATCGATCATAAGCCCTATTTTATGGGCGTGGGCATCAGGCAAATTCAATATGGCGATCATCGGTATTATATGCACAATGTCGTAGCAGAAGATATTGAAACCCTAAACAAAAACGGAGGGAATTCCGTTAAACAAATCCGGGCGGCACAAAGTGTCGGAGACCGGACAGCGGAAAACCCTCACAATATATATTATACTGAAAGACATCGCAAAATGCAAGCATAAAACCGGGCAAATTCCCATTGACAAACACACAGAATCTGCTATAATGTTAAACGGTTAATGATTAAACGCTTAATTTATTTCAGAAAGGAGCGGAAGCCATGAATTACTGGGAAGCCGTGGGGGCCATGCACCGGCTGGAACTCCTGCGGCGGATACAGGCGCGTTCCGTGATGGGCGATTCGGGGCTGCATCCCGGCCAGCCGCGGCTGCTGCAATTCATCTGGGATCATCCGGGATGCACCCAGAAGGAAGCGGCGGACGAACTGGACGTGACCCCCGCTTCCGCGGCGGCCAGCCTGAAACGGCTGGAAAAGGCAGGCTTCGTATTTCGGCAGCCTGATGAAAAGGACACCCGGCGCAATCAGCTGTTCATCACCGACATGGGCGTCGCCCAGATGGAGGAACACAAGCGCCAGTTCGCACTTTTGGACGAAAAGATGTTCCGGGGAATGGATGAAGCCGAAGTGGAAGCTTTCCGCCGCGCCTGTGAAAAAATGTTCGACAACCTGGCTGACGAAAGCTGCCGCCATCTGACCATCTGGAAGCTGGCCCAGAAGGCCCACGAAAACGAGGAGGGAAAAGACGCTTGAGCCAAGAGAAAAAGAAAAAAGACAGCATCCTCAGCCTGCTGAAATACGCGGGCAAATACAAATGGCCCCTGATGCTGTGCCCCGTGGTAATGATCGGGGAGGTGGCCATGGAAACCTACATCCCCAAGCTGATTCAAAGGCTGATCGACGAGGCCATTCCCTACAGCGAGCAAAACGGGGAAATCTCCCAGGTGCTCCTGTGCGGGGGGCTGATGATCGTGATGGCGCTGATATCCATGTGCTTCGGCATGGCGGGCAGTTACCTGGGCGCCAAGGGCGGCATGGGCTTTGGCCGCAACCTGCGCCAGGCGCTGTTTGAAAAGATACAGACCTTTTCCTTTAAGAATATCGACAAGTTCTCCACCGCGTCCCTGGTGACGCGCATCACCACCGACGTGAACCAGACCCAGAACACCCTCATCATGCTGGTGCGCATGGCGTTCCGTTCGCCCATCATGTTCCTCATGTCGCTGATTTACGCGCTTCAGATGAACCCCTCGCTGACCACCATCCTCTTTATCGCCGTGCCGCTGCTGGCTGCCGGGATCATCATCATTATGCGCAACGCTTTCCCCCGCTTCCAGATCATGATGAAAAAATACGACATCATGAACCGCGAAGTGCAGGAAAACCTGATCGCCATCCGCGTGGTCAAGGCGTTCGTGCGCTCCGAGTTTGAAAAGAAAAAGTTCGGCGCGGCGGCGGACGACGTGACGAAGGCCCAGCGCAGCGCCGAAAAAGTGGTGCTGTGGAACGGGCCGATGATGCAGATCCTGATGAACGGCTGCATCGTGGCGGTGCTGTGGTTCGGCGGGCAGCAGATCATCCGGGGAGAAATGGGCGTTGGCGCGCTGCTCACCTTCATCACCTACATCACCCAGATTCTGATGGCGCTGATGATGCTGTCCTTCCTGTTCCTGGGCATCGTGCTTTCCCGCGCTTCCATTTCCCGTATCCTGGAGGTGCTGCATGAAGAGCCCGATATCGCAAATCCCGAGAACGCCGTAATGGAAGTCAAGGACGGCGAGATCGAATTCGACCATGTGGGCTTCTCCTACGCAGGCGATCAGGATAACCTGGTTTTGCAGGACATCAGCCTGCATATCCGGTCCGGCGAGACCATCGGCCTCATCGGGGCCACCGGCTCTGCGAAAACCAGCCTGGTGTCCCTGATCCCCCGCCTGTACGATGTGACGTGCGGCACGCTGAAGGTGGGCGGACGCGACGTGCGGGATTACGACATCCACGCCCTGCGCGACCAGGTGGCCATGGTGCTGCAAAAGAACGTGCTGTTCTCCGGCTCCATCAATGAAAACCTGCGCTGGGGCAGCGAGCGCGCCACCGATGAGGAGATCACCGCCGCCTGCCAGGCGGCCGCGGCGGACGATTTCGTCCGCTCCTTCCCGGACGGCTATGAAACCGACCTGGGGCAGGGCGGCGTGAACGTATCCGGCGGCCAGAAGCAGAGGCTGTGCATCGCCCGGGCCCTGCTCAAGCGGCCCAGGATCATGATCCTGGACGACGCTACCAGCGCCGTGGACACCGCCACCGACGCCCGCATCCGGGAAGCCCTGCGCTCCCATATGCCGGAAACCACCAAGATCATCATCGCCCAGCGCATCACCTCCGTCATGGACGCCGACCGGGTGGTGGTGCTGGACAACGGCAGGATCGCCGACGTGGGCACCCACGACGAGCTCCTGGCCCGCTGCGAAATCTATCGGGACGTGTACCTGTCCCAGCAGAAGGGGGTGGCTTAAGATGCCTCCGCATGGACCCATGAGAGCGCCCGCCAAGCCCAAGAACGCCAAGGGCACCTTCCGCCGCCTGGTTTCCTACCTGGCCCCGCAGAAAGGCAAGCTGCTGCTGGTGGCCGGCTGTATCGTGGTCAGCACCGCCGCCAGCGCCACGGGCACCTTCCTGCTCAAAGACGTGGTGAACAGCTACATTACTCCCCTGATCGGCCAGGCCGCGCCGGACCTGATGCCCTTCGCCCGGTTCCTGCTCCTGATGATGGGCATGTATCTGGCGGGGGCGGTGACCACGCTGGTGTACAACCGCCTGATGATGCTGGTGTCCACCGGCACGCTGAACAAAATGCGCAAGGATATGTTCCTGCACATGGAGGACCTTCCCATCCGCTACTTTGACCAGCGCACCCACGGCGAAATCATGAGCCGCTACACCAACGACACCGACACCATGCGCGAATTCTTAAGCCAATCCTTCCCGCAGGCGGTGTCCAGCTTCTGCTCGGTGCTGTTTTCCTTCTGTTATATGATCAGCCTGAACATATGGCTAACGCTGCTGGTCATCGTGCTGATGCCGGTGATCCTGTTGATCACCAAGGTGATCGGCAAGAAATCCGGGGCCAACTTCGTGGCGCAGCAGAAGGCAGTGGGCGAGCTGAACGGCTTCGTGGAAGAAACCATCGAGGGCCAGCGTGTGGTGCAGGTGTTCTGCCACGAACAGAAGTCCATCGACGCCTTTGAGAAAAAGAACGAGAACGTCCGCATGGCCGGTACCCGCGCCAACATCTTCGCCAGTATATTAGGCCCCATCATGAACAACCTGGGCCACTGCAACTACGTGATCATCGCCCTGGTGGGCGCCATCATGATCATCAACGGCTACACCAACACCGGCGTGCTCATTTCCTTCCTCACCTTTACCCGCCAGTTCAGCATGCCCATTTCCAACCTGGCCCAGCAGATGAACGTCATCATGATGGCCCTGGCCGGCGCGGAGCGCATCTTTGAAATGCTGGACGAGCCCGTGGAGGAGGACAACGGCTATGTGACCCTGGTGCGGGCGAAGAAGGACGAAAACGGAAACATCGTGGAGTGCCCGGAACGCACCGGCATGTGGGCCTGGAAGCATCCCCACAAGGCGGACGGCACCGTGACCTACACCGAATGGAAGGGCGACGTGGTGTTTGAGGACGTGACCTTCGGCTACGTGCCCGAAAAGACGGTGCTGCACAACATCTCCCTGTACGCCAAGCCCGGCCAGAAGATCGCCTTTGTCGGCTCCACCGGCGCGGGCAAGACCACCATCACCAACCTCATCAACCGCTTCTACGACATCCAGGGCGGCAAGATCCGCTACGACGGCATCAACATCGAGAAGATCAGGAAGGACGACCTGCGCCGTTCCCTGGGCATGGTGCTGCAGGACACCCATTTGTTCACCGGCACCGTAAAGGAAAACATCCGCTACGGACGCCTGGACGCCTCCGACGAGGACATCGTGAAAGCGGCGAAGATCGCCAATGCCGACTTCTTCATCACCCATCTGCCCGACGGCTACGACACCATGCTCACCGGCGACGGGGCCAACCTGAGCCAGGGCCAGCGCCAGCTGCTGGCCATCGCCCGGGCCGCCGTGGCCGACCCGCCCGTGCTGATCCTGGACGAGGCCACCTCCTCCATCGACACCCGCACCGAAGCGCTCATTGAAAAGGGCATGGATCAGCTGATGAAGGGCCGCACCGTGTTCGTCATCGCCCACCGCCTGTCCACAGTGCGCAACTCCCAGGCCATCATGGTGCTGGAAAACGGCGTCATCATCGAGCGCGGCAACCATGAGCAGCTTCTGGCCCAGAAGGGCAAATATTATCAGCTTTATACCGGCATGTTTGAGCTGTCGTAACAAACGGCGCATACGGTCCGCACGAATGGGCATCCTGTAAAAGAGAACGGAAAAGGAGGCTTTTTCATGATCGAACAGGATACCGTGCGGCTGCTGCGGGAATGCGACGCAGGCGCGAAAATGGGCGTGGACTCCCTGAACGACGTCATCGAACGGGTGGAAAACAGGACCTTTCAGCAGGCGCTGGTCAAATCCAGGGAAGCCCACGAAGCGCTGTCCGGCGAGATCCGCGCAGAACTCGGCAGATACCAGGACGAGGGTAAGGATCCCGCCGCCATAGCGTCCGCCATGAGCTGGCTCAAAGCCCATGCGGAAATGGCCATGGACGCTTCCGACGCCACAGTGGCCGACCTGATGACCGACGGCTGCAACATGGGCGTCAAGTCCCTGAGCAAGTACCTGAACCAGTACCAGGCCGCGGACGAAAAATCAAAAGGCCTGGCCAAGCGCCTCATCATCGAGGAGGAACACCTGGGGCAGCAGATCAGAGCGTACCTGTAACAAAAAAGAAACCGTTCAAGCTGTTTGTTTCATTCGCAGGCTGTCGAAAACACAGTTTTCGACAGCCTGCTGCCATTTGTATCCAAAATCTTTTGGATCAGACGGCTTGTATTTTGCCTGATAATCTGATAGAATAAATAAGGTATATGATTCGCGATGCGTTTATGCGTAATAGAGAATCAAATGAATTTTTAGGGGGAACCGACATGCCAGACTACACCACTGAGAACATTCGCAATATTACCTTGATCGGCCACGGCAGCAACGGCAAAACCACGCTGACGGAAGCGATGCTTTACGCTGCGGGCCATGTGGACCGCCAGGGAAAGGTGGAAGACGGCTCCGCCACCACCGACTTTGATCCCGAAGAAGTGAAGCGCGGCATTTCCATCAGCGCCGCCATCGCCCCCGTGGAATGGAAGGGGACCAAGATCAATGTGATCGACGTGCCCGGATACTTTGATTTCATCGGCGAAATGATGGGCCCCCTCCGGGTGGTGGAAACCGCCGGTATCGTGGTGGGCGCTGTCAGCGGCCTGGACGTGGGCGCTGAAAAGGCCTGGAGTTACAGCCAGAAGAACGGCGTGTGCCGCATGTTCATCATCAACCGCATGGACGCCGAAAACGCCAATTATATGAAAGTGGTGGACCAGCTGCGGGATAAGTTCGGCTCCTCCGTGGTGCCCATGCTGCTGCCCATCGGCCAGGGCGCGTCCTTCAAGGGCGTGGTCAACGTGCTGGAAAACAAGGCGTATGAAGGCACCGGCAAGGGCCTGAAGGAAGTGCCCGTGCCCGGCGATATGGCCTCCGCCATCTCCACCGCCATGGAAGAAATCACCGAAGCCGCCGCCGGCGCTGACGACGACCTGATGATGAAGTACCTGGAAGGCGAAGAGCTGACCCATGACGAGATCCTCTCCGGCTTCCGCGCCGGCATGGCCAACGGCACCATCGTGCCCGTGGTCGCCGTTTCCGCCCTCACCGGCGTCGGCGTGGCCAAGATGCTGGACGTGATGAGCGTCTATCTCCATTCCCCCGCCCACGCCAAGGCCCAGGGCGAAAACCCCAAGACCGGCGACAAGGCCGAGCGCGCCTGCGCAAACAGCGAACCCTTCTCCGCCCTGGTATTCAAGACCGTGGCCGACCCCTTCGTGGGCAAGCTGAGCCTGTTCAGGGTCATGTCCGGTTCCATCACCCCCGCCACCGCCCTGTACAACGCCAACGCCGACAAGGCTGAAAAGGCCGGCGGCCTGTTCACCATGCGGGGCAAGAAGCAGACCAGCGCGAACCTGCTCAACGCGGGCGACATCGGCGCGCTGTCCAAGCTGCAGTTCACCAATTCCGGCGATACCCTGTGCGACGCCTCCGCGCCCATCAGGTATCCCGCCATCGACTTCCCCATCCCCTGCATTTCCAAAGCGATTTCCGCCGCCAAGCAGGGCGAGGAAGACAAAGTGTTCTCCGGCCTGTCCCGCCTCCAGGAAGAAGATCCTTCCATCAAGGTGGAAAAGAACACCGAGACCACCGAGACCCTCGTATCCGGCCAGGGCGAACAGCACCTGGAAGTGATCCGGAACAAGCTGGCCAGCAAGTTCGGCGCCAACGCCGTGCTCAGCGACCCCAAGATCCCCTACCGCGAAACCATCCGCAAGAAGGTGGCCTGCCAGGGCCGCCACAAGAAGCAGTCCGGCGGCCACGGCCAGTTCGGCGACGTGTGGATCGAGTTCTCCCCCATCGGCGACACCAATATCGACTTCGAGTTCGAGGACGCGGTTGTGGGCGGCGCCGTGCCCAGGAACTTCATCCCCGCCGTGGAAAAGGGCCTGCGCGAAAACATCCGCAAGGGCGTGCTGGCGGGCTATCCCATGGTCGGCCTCCATGCCAAGCTGTACGACGGCTCCTACCACCCCGTGGACTCCTCTGAAATGGCCTTCAAGACCGCTGCCCGCATCGCCTACAAGAAGGGCTGCACCGACGCCAGCCCCGTGCTGCTGGAGCCCATCATGCACGTGGAAGTGTTCGTGCCCGACGAGTACATGGGCGACATCATGGGCGACATGAACAAGCGCCGCGGCCGCATCATGGGCATGGATCAGGTGGACGGCCAGCAGCGCGTCACCGCTGAAGCCCCCATGGGTGAAATGTTCAAGTACGCCACTGACCTTCGGTCCATGACCCAGGCCCGCGGCTCCTTCACCATGACCTTTGAGCGGTATGAGGAGATGCCCTCCGACGCCGCCAAAAAGATCATTGAAAGCGCTCAGAAGGAAGAGGAAGAGGAAGAATAATCCCCTTCCTCCCCTGCTTCCGCAGGATGAGATGTCCGATTCTCCCGATGACTCACAGATTCTTCATCTGTGTCAGAAGTTGTTTGTGGCTAAGTTTACACCCGAACTGAACGACCATTCAATTTGACAGCAAAGGAGAAGACACCATGAAAAAATCGATTTGGATCGTCCTGCCTATCATCATTATCGCCATCGTCCTGGTAGCCGTTTTCGCAGGCCAGCGCAACACCCTGTCCGCCCAGATCGCGCAGCTGGAATCCGATAAAGCAGATTTGTCCAAGCAGCTGACGGCGGCTTCCTCTGACGCCGCCGCGCTGAAAGAAGCCCAGGATCAGGCGGCCGCCCTGAACGATAAGCTGGCAGAAGTGACCAGCAAGGTCTCCGAAGCGGAAGACCGCGCCGCCGCCGCCGAAAGCAAGGTGGCCGCGGCGGAAAGCAAGGTAACAGCGGCGGAAAGCAAAGCGCAGGAAGTGGCTGAACAGCTGACCAGCGTCACCACCGAGCGCGACACCCTGCAGACCAACGCTGCCGCCGCCGCCGAACAGCTGACCACCGGTATCCGCCAAGCCCAGACCGCGCTGGAAGCCCTGGTGGGCCCCACGGAAGACGAGCTGTCCCAGACCAAGGCGCAATTGGCTTCTTATGTGGAAGCCTACGACCAGGCGACCATGGAGCTTCAGCAGGCGCAGGACGCCTTGAACACCGTCCTGGGTGAGCGCGATGAGCTGAAGATTTCCCTGGAAAATGCCGCTGCCACGATTTCGAACATGGAATCGTTGACAGAAGCGGCGAAGGTGGCAAAGGCCAGCGTGGTCGTCACCGATGCTAACGGCATTGTGGTGAAGGAATACGAGGACATCTCCGAAGTCCTGCTCTCCGAACTGCAGCCCGGCTGCTCCATCACCATCATCGTGTACAACGCTGCCGGTGAAAAGATAGTGGAATATGACGTTCCTTATATTGCCGCAGCCGAGGAAACTCCCGAAGAGGAAGCTCCCGTGGAAGAAGCTCCCGCTGAGGAAGGCCCCGCTGCATAAATTGTCTGACAAATAAATTCACCCGCATGATTGGAAACAGTCATGCGGGTGTTCTTTTTCCAGTGCTGTATTTCCTTTTTGTATTCATCATCGGAGCGAAGCCAGGGTCATTCCGCTTCTTCCCCCGCGGCGAGGATCGCTTCGATGTCGGCGGGGGACAGGAGGATCACCGTATTTCCCTGTCCTGCTTTGGAGGGTAACATCGGCGGATAATAGAAAGCGATATAATTGCCCGATTGGGATGCGGCGAAATCATGGGTGGGAGAAAACTCGATTTCAAAATCCTCATAGGAAGGCGTTTCCGTTTCGGCCAAGTCCGGGTGCCCAAGGAACGCTCTGTACAGGATGGGCATCAGCGCTTCCGCAACGGAGGAAGAGGAGCCTTGAATGATATGCGCGATTTCGGGATAATCCTCCGGGCGCACGTCCTCCAGCTGTTCCGGGTCAACGCCCGCCTGGATGAGAATCACCCCCCGGAGGGTCAGGGTCTCCCCCGCGTACATTCCGCCCACGTCGAAGGTCAGCGGTTCAAGGGAATAAACGGTTTCCTCACCCATGGTCTGGGAACGGAGCTGGACAATGGAAAGGAGCTTTCCGTTATTGCACGCCACCGTGAAATCGTGCTTCACTTCGTTTTTGCCGTCAAACCGCATTTCCGGCGCGTTGGCAAACATGGGCAGCACCAGCCGGGTCATTTCATCCAGGGCCATTTGATAGGTATCGTTAATGAGCGCGGCGGTGTAATCGTCCCCGACGATTCGCGGATAGGCATACGTGAAATGGTACACCCAATTGCTTTCGTCCGGCAGAAACAATTCCCCTTCGTTCCGCTCCACCGTCAGTTCGGCAAAGGCGCAGGCTGCGCAGAGCAGGAGCGCCAGCGCTGACAGCGCGGCCCGCTTAGCCATTGGAAACGCCCCAGATCGTCAGGGAATTGCGGATGATTTCCGCATAGAAGGCATATTCCGCCTGGCGCTCCGCGGGAAAGGCCATGGTCACGGTGTACACATAATTCTTGAGCTCGGACACAAAGACCAGCGTATACTTTCCTTCCGTCTCCTCGCTGAAAAAGTCAAATTCCCGCTGCTGGCTGATCTTCGCGCCTACATGCTCGGTCATGTACTGGGCCAGCACGTCGTCATAGGTTCCTTGCTTATCCTGAACAGCAATGGTCAGCGCCGCTGTGCCGTCCGCGGTCTGCCATACCCGGTTGGCCGGCGTATCGTCCGCCACCCCCAGGATAGCGGGCAGGTTCACGGAGTATTCCATCTCTTCATTGCCAAATTCAGGCCACTTGCTCAGATCGCCGTCCTGATAAGCGGGGGAGAACGCAAAGCTGTTCAGCGTGTAGCCAAAAGCGTTTTCAGGGGCGCTGCGCAGGGAGATGCGGGCATTGCGTTCCCAGGCCATCGCTTCCTCCGGGATATCCTGGACGTCCGTGCGGATCTGCGCGTCCTTCATGGAAAAAACGTCGCACAGGATTTCAACGTCCGTCCCGTCAAACTCGGCGGAATAGATATACACGCCGTAATCGCACAGGGCGGCATACTTGAGGTTCAGCTCTCCGCCCGCGTACCAGGTGCGCATCTGATTGTCCGCCTTGACCTGGGCGGCCGTTTCCTGGTCATGGTACGTGACGGTGTACGCGCTGTTTGTGAATACGCGCTGATATAAATCCTGCGCCTCCGCTTTGCCCAGGGCGACGGTTTCCTGCCCGCCCGCCTCCTCTTCACAGGGCAGCACACCGGCCTTGATACCCCAGGCCAGCACGCAGCTCACCAGTAAATCAGAGGGAAGCTCATCCTTTGCCAGGCCGGGGATCACCGGGGCCGCGGCAGGTTCGGCCGGCGTAATCTGTAAAATGGCGGCGTTCACGATCAGCTCGGTCAAAGACAGCAGCTTTTCATCCACCGTCACTTCCACAGCTTTCGCGTCCCGGGTGGGAGCGGCCAGGGCGGGCGCCGCGGAAATCAGCAGGCAGACAGCCAGCATGAGAGTGACAGCTTTTTTCATGTTCATCTCGATTCCTCCTGTTTTTACCTGATAATTTGGATCGTCCGGCAGATCCGGACAGTGCCTGCGAAAGATACCGTCATCCTTTTTCGCGCACCGGGCCGTTGGCGTCGGGCTCCTTTTCCTCCCGCTGGCCGATCATGGTCACCGTGGCCCATTCCACGCGCCTGTCCACGATTTCCTCCGCGCGGATGCGCAGGCCGTAGCACTCCACCACCGGATGGGTGCCGTCCTTGGGAATGGTCATCATCCGGCTGAAAATCAGCCCGCCCAGGGATTCAAAGCCCTCGCCGGTGGGCAGGTCCAGGCCCAGCGCGTCGTTGATCACCTCGATCAGCGCGCCGCCCGCGATGCGGTACTGGTTATCGCCGATCTTCTGGATCTCCTGGGGCAGGGGCTTGTCATACTCGTCGTAGATGTTGCCCACGATTTCCTCCAGCAGGTCCTCCATCGTGATCAGGCCGCTGGTGCCGCCGTACTCGTCCACCACGATGGCGATGTGGGTCTTGTTTTTCTGCATGTCCCGGAACAATACGTCCGTGCGCACGGATTCCGGCACAAAATACGCGGGGCGCAGGATCTCCCGCAGCGTCTTTTTCCCGCCGGTGGAGAGGGCCAGCAGATAGTCCCTGGTGGTAAAGGTGCCCAGCACGTCGTCCAGGTCTTCTCCGTACACCGGGAAGCGGGAAAGGCCGCTTTCCAGAATGGTTTTCATGATTTCTTTGTTGCCGGCGTCCACCTGGAGGGCCGTCACGTCGGTGCGGTGGGTCATGCAGTCGGCGGCGGTCATGTTGTTGAACTCGAAAATGTTCTCGATCATGTCCCGCTCGTTTCCCTCGATGGCGCCCTTTTCCTCGCCCATGTCCACCATCATGCGGATCTCGTCCTCGGTGACCTCCTCCTCGTTGGCGGCAGGGTCGATGCCGAAAAGATGCAGCACCCCGTTCACCGATTTTGTGAGCAGCCAGACCACCGGCTTCATCGCCTTCGCCGTGCAGTCGATGATGTTGGCCGCGGCCCGGGCCACCTTTTCCGGCTCCTTCATGGCCACCCGCTTGGGCACCAGCTCGCCGAAGACGAGGGTGAAATAGGAAAGGATCAGGGTGATGAACACCACGCACAGGGTGTTCAGCGTGCCCCGGGAAATGAGGGTAAAGCCCCAGGTATCCCGGATCAGGCCCACCAGCGGGGCGGCAAAGTTATCCGCCGCGAAAGCGCTGCCCAGGAAGCCCGCCAGGGTGATGGCGATCTGGATGGTGGACAGGAACCCGGAGGGCTCCAGGATCATCTTCAGCAGCTTTTGAGATTTTTTATCTCCTTCCTCGGCCTTGTGGCGCAGCTTCGTTTCGCTCAGGGAAACCACCGCGATTTCCGCGGCCGCGAAAAAGGCGTTGATGGCAATCAGCACGACCTGGATCAGCAGTAAACCGCCTATGGGGGTATCCAAACAATAATCACTCCGTTTCGATCATCGCGCGCATGGTAAACCGCCGTGGTTTACACGCAAAATTATAGCATACCCGCCGCAGGTTTTCCACACAAAAATGAAAAGAAATTGTAACAATATGATGGTTTTCCTTGTTTCATCCCGCGCTGATATGGTATACTGTCGGTGGTTTCAAAAGCGAGTACTTGACGAGGCGCTGCGAATGAAGGCTTGGACGCATCGACCCATGGGACGGTTCCTGATCCTGCTGGCGGCCGCCGGGCTGCTGCAGGTCATGTTTCATTTGTCCCTGGGGGTAGCGGGCGACGGCGGGGCGCTGCTGCTCCTGTTCAACATGTACGTGCTGCTGCCTGCCGCGTCGGTCCTGCTCCCGTTCTGGGCGGGCAAAGGCGGCGTACACGCCTTCGCGGCGTTTTTCCCCATCGGCGGCGCGGCGCTGATTTTTTCTTCCATTCCGGCCTGGCTCTGCGTGCTGTGCATGCTTATGTCTCTGGTGGCGGCCGTGGCGGGGCAGGAATGGACAAAACGAAATGAAACGGAGAAGAAAAGCCATCATGGCGGAAGAAACCAGAAACGGTAAAAAAACCGGCATATGGGGCAGCGTGTTTTTAGGGCTCGGCGCGCTGCTGCTGATGGGGGTGGTGTATGTGGCGGCCATCCTGCTGCAAATGCCGGATGAAGAGGCTAACGCGCCATCGACGCCTCTCACCCGGATGCAGCCCGCCGCCATGAACGACGCCCAGGCGCTGGCAGCGCTGTTCGGCGCGCCGCTGCCCTGCCTGCCCGGCTACGCCATGGCGGGCAGCGGAACAAACGCCGATTATGAGGGAAGCGTGGCCCGGGTCGCCACGCTGCAGTACAGCGGGGTCACCATCACCGCCGTGCGTCCCGCCGCCGCCGCGCCGCTGCTGCTGCGAAAAGAGCTTTCCGTGGAAATGCAAAGCGGCCTGAGCGTTCTGAATCTGCCCGCCCTGTCAGCGTCCAAAGGGAACGCGCGGTGCGTCTATCTTTCCGGCGCGGACGCGGCATACGCTGTTTACGCGCCGCAGGCGGCGCAGGAGGATTTTCTTTCCATGCTGGAAAAACTGGCATGGACAGAGTAGCCCGGAACCTTACAGGAGATCGTGAGGGGGAAACAGGATGAAACAGCTTTTCATGCAGGCGATGGTGAAATTTTTCAGCGGCGCGGCGATCATGGGCCTGCTGATTTTCGTGCCCGCGGGGACGCTCGGCTACTGGCAGGGCTGGCTGCTGATGGGCATTTTATTTATCCCCATGTTCATCGCGGGGCTGATCCTGATGAAGAAAAACCCTGAGCTGCTGAAAAAGCGCTTGAACGCCAAAGAGGAAGAAAAGGAACAAAAACAGGTGGTGCTGTTCAGCGCCTTCATGTTTCTGGCCGTGTTCATCCTGGCCGGGCTTAACTTCCGGTTTGGCTGGTTCGTGCTTTCAGACGGAGCGGTTTGGACAGGCGCGGCGGTCTTTTTGATTTCGTATGCGCTCTACGCGGAAGTCCTGCGGGAGAACGCCTATCTGTCCCGTACCATTGAGGTGCAGAAGGAACAGAAGGTGATCGACACCGGCCTGTACGGCGTGGTGCGCCATCCCATGTACGCCGCCACGCTGTTCATGTTCCTGTCCATGGGGGTGGTGCTTGCCTCCCCGCTCTCCTTCCTGGTGACGCTGCTCTATCTTCCCATCATCAATAAACGCATGGCCAACGAAGAAGAAGTGCTGAAGCAGGGCCTGGCGGGGTATGCGGAATACATGGAAAAGGTGCGGTATCGGGTGATCCCGTTTTTGTGGTAAAAGACAGGGAGAAAAGCGATGGGCAAGCATCCTGGAACAGCGGTGATTTTCATTCATGGGATTCAGGGAAGGCCGGAGCAGTTCGATTTTCTGATCGCCTCCCTTCCTAAGGACGTAAGCGTCCACGCTCCCCTGCTGCCGGGCCACGGAGGCAGTATCCGGGATTTTAAGCGAACCGGAAAAGAAGCGTGGCTGGATTGCGTCCGGCAGGAAATCGCCCAATGCCTCGACGCCTATGACCGGGTGTTCTTTGTCGGCCATTCCATGGGGTGCCTGCTGGGTTTGCTGGCAGCGCGGGCATTGAACGCCGGGCTTTCCGGGATGCTGCTGCTGTGCTGTCCCTTCAGCATCCGGCTTACCCCCAGATACCTGTACAACAATATTTTGTCGGCAGTGACCCGAGGAAATACCAAAGACCCTTTCATACGCGCCGCTTGGGAAGCGACCAATATTCATGAGCGAAATCTCTTTCGCTACCTGGGCGCTTTCCGTCCCTTCCTCGATTTGTTCACGCTGATGAAGCAGGCAAGGCACCTTCCGCCGGGCTGGAGGTTTCCCATCCTGTTCTGCTTTTCCCAGCGGGATGAAATCGTCAGCCCCGCTTCCGCTAAAATCGCGGAAGCAGCCGCCGGAACCAAGGCGCTTTCCCTGTCCGGCTGCGGGCATAACTATTTTACTTCGGAAGCCAGGAGCACGCTCATCAGGGAATTAGGCCGCCTGCTGACATCCCGGAAGTGAAAAATTTTTATTTTCTATTACGGACTTCTATGCTATAATGACACCGCGGATATCGACGAAAGAGACAGTCTTTGATCGATTCACGGATTTCAAGGAGGATACGCTTTATGGCAAACTCCCGGCGTAAAGTCAGCCGCCGCAGAGCCAACCGGAAGGATTACCGCGCCTTGCTTTTGTTCATTTTGGCGGTGAGCCTTGCGTTTATCGTGCTGGTGATGCCCAAGAATCCCATCGCCAAGGCCGTGAACGTCACGGCGGACGGCACGGCGAGCGTTCACGCGGGCCTGCGCATCAGCGAGGTGATGACCGATAACGCCTCCGCCCTGCCGGATGAAAGCGGCAAGTTCGGCGACTGGGTAGAAATCGAAAACACGCTGGATACGCCCATGAACATCAAAGGCGTGGGCCTGTCCGACCGCTCGGACAGGATCAAATTCCTTTTCCCGGATGTGACGCTGAATGCGAAGGGCCGGGTGGTGGTTTTTTGCGACGGCCTGAACAAGGACGATCCCCACGGCGAATTCCACGCCAAATTCAAGCTCAGCTCCCTGGGCGATTCCGTATTCCTTTTTGACGCCAGCGGCACCGCGCTGGACAGCGTGAAGGTGCCCACCCTGAACGCGGACGAATCCTACGCCCGGGACGAACAGGGCAATTGGCAGAAGACCGGCGCTTACTCTCCCGGCTATCCCAACACCCAGGAGGGCTACGACAGCTACCTGGCCGCATACGCCGTGCATCCCAACACGCTGATGATCAACGAGGTGGTGCCAACGCCAAAATCCGGCCTGCGCGACGAGGACGGGGACCTTTCGGACTGGGTGGAGCTGTACAACGCCGGCAGTAAGGACATTAACCTGGGCAACTACGCCCTCTCCGACGACGAGACAAAGCCGGTGAAATGGCCCTTCCCCAAGGACGCCGTCATTCCCGCGGGCGGATATTACATCGTGTTCTGCTCCGGGAAAAACAAGGTAGAACAGGAAACCCGCTATCCCCACACCAATTTCGGCATCAACAACGAGCAGGATACCATCGTGCTGTCCACGCTTTTAGGCGAGCTGGTGGACCGCGTGGTGGTGAACAACGTGGGCAAGGACATGAGCTACGGCCGGGACGACAGCGGCAACTGGAAAGTGTTCACCCTGCCGACCCCCGGCGCGCCCAATAACCAGTACGGCGCGGACAGGGCCGACCGGTACCTGCGGGCGCTGAATCCCACGGGGGTGTATTTTTCCGAGGTCGTGTCCTCCGCGAACCAGGTCAAGGCCTTTTCCGACGCTTCCGCCTGCGATTTCGTGGAGCTGTACAACAGCTCCGATCAATCCTGGGACATGAGCGGATGGGGTCTGAGCGACAACATCAACTGGCCCCACAAATGGACGTTCCCCCAGGGGACGTCCATTTTCCCAGGGGAATACAAGGTCATCCTGCTGGACGGCACCGACGCCAGCGTGACCGGAAGGCTGAGGACCTCCTTCAAGCTCTCCCGCGCGGGCGGCGAAATGCTGACCCTGTCCGACGCGGACGGCAAGGTGCTGGACAGGCTGTATCTGCCGGAAATCCCCACAGACGTTTCCTACGGCAGGACGGCGGGGGGCAGCGGTTTTTTTTATTATGACACGCCCACCCCCGGCGCGGAAAACAGCATGGGCTTTGCGGGCTTCGCCGCCAAGCCGGTATTTGACCATCCCAGCGGGATTTACTACGGCGAGCTGAAGGTGGCCCTTTCCGCCGACCCCGGTGTCACCATCCGCTACACCGCCGACGGCTCCATCCCCACCCTGGAAAACAGCCAGATCTATACCGAGCCCATCGAAATCATCGGCACCAAGGTCATCCGCGCCCGGTGCTTCCAGGAGGGCCGCCAGCCCTCGGAAACCGCTACCGCCAGCTTTTTTATGGAGCTGTACCACACGCTGGACGTGGTGTCGCTGGTATGCGACCCGCAGGAGCTGTGGAACCCCGAAACCGGCCTGCTCAGCACAGAGCAGGACCACAGCAGCCGCAACAGGAAAAACCCGAACGCCGCGGAGGTTTTGAAGCAGACCATCGGAGATGACGGGAAGAAAAAATCCATCATTCCTTTCCAGACGCCCGTGTACCGTTCCTACGGCAAGGACGACCGGCCGGGCTACATTGAGTTTTTCGACCATGAAACGGGAAAGAGCTACATTTCCCAGGGCATCAAAATGGACCTGATGGGCGACTATTCCCTGGATATGCCCCAGAAATCCTTCAAGCTGCGGGCACAGGCCGCCCTGGGCGAAAAATACTTCAATTACCCCTTCTTTGAAGAACGCGACTACACCTTCTACAAGTCCCTGACCCTGCGCAATTCGGGCAACGACAACGTATGGACGCGGGTGGCGGACGGCGTGCAGACCCGGCTGGTGGACAAATACCTGAATTCAGACCTGCTCACCTTGGCCTGGAAGCCCGTGGTGGTGTACCTGAACGGAGAATACTGGGGCCATTACAATCTGCGCGAACGCAAGGACCGCTTCTCCATCGCCCAGCACGAGGGCCTGGATTTCGACAAGGACGCCGAGCTGATCGAAAATATGACCATCCTGCGCGCCGGCTGGGGCGTGGTGCAGGGCAGCAACGCGGAATACCGGGCCATGCTCAAGGAGATCGAAAAGCTGAAGCCCAATGCCAGCCCTGCCGACCTGCAATACCTGTACGACCACATCGACATTGACAGCTATATCGACTGGTACGCCATCAAAATGTACTTCGGCGATTCCGACCCCGGCAACATCATGTTCTACAAAATCCCCGGCGGCAAATGGAAGTGCCTGCTGTTCGACCTGGACTACGGCCTGTTCAATTCCAGCTTTGACAGCCCGAAAAGCTATCTGAAGGAAAAGGGCATGGGCCAGCAGAACATCAACAACACCATCTTCCGCAAGATGATCGAAAGTGACGAGATCCGCGATAAGTTCCTCAGCCGCCTGGGCGAGATCTTCCAGACCCTCACCACCGAAGTGATGCAGAAAGAACTGGACGAGTGCACCGCGCTGATCGAGCCGGAGCTGTACAAGCACTATCAGAAGTGGGCCGGGGAGCCGGACACCCGCATCCTGAACATGGACTCCCCCTCCTCCGCCAGCGGCTCCATCCGCTACTGGCAGCAGCGCGTAGACCGCCTTCGCAACACGGTCATGGTGTACCGCCCCTTCCGCTTCTGGGGCATGGTGCAGACCCAGTTCAACCTCACCAACGATCAGATGATCGCCTACTTCGGCCCCCGCCCCGTCGACCCGGACCAGAAGTGACGGAAAAGAGGGCAGCTGCGTTCCGCTTTGGAGCGCCCCGCGCTCTTCCCGCATTTTCTTCATCAGCCGATTGACGAACAGCCTAAAATAGTGATACTATACAACCAGACAAAACAGGAGGATGAAACCATATGAACGGAAACCTGACCTTTAACGATATCGCCAACGGTACCACCTTCGCGGATTGGTTCGCCGACCAGCTTTCCAATTTCACCCCCTTCAACGTGGTGATCGCGCTGCTGGTAGCGCTGGCGGCGGGGCTGGTCATCGCCGCCGTGTATAAGGCCACTTACCGGGGCGTGCTGTATTCCCCCTCCTTTACGCTGACGCTGATCCTGCTTTGCCTGGTCACCACCCCCGTGGTCATGGCCATCGGCAGCAATGTGGCGCTGTCCATGGGCATGGTGGGCGCGCTGTCCATCGTCCGTTTCCGCACCGCGGTAAAGGATCCGCTGGACACCGCCTATATGTTCTGGGCCATCACCATGGGCATCCTGGTGGGCTCCAACGCTTACGTCATCGCCATCGTGGCGCTGCTGGGCATCGGGGGCATCCTGCTGGCCATCTCCTTCTTCCGCCTGCGCGCGCCCAACTGCTACCTGCTGGTGCTCCACTACGACGAAGGCGCGCAGATCGATATTGACAACAACCTGAAGCGCAAGGTGAAGAACTACCGTCTCCGCTCCAAGACCATCACCAAGTCCGGCGCTGAAATGACTGTGGAAATCAGGCTCGACCGGCACACCAACATCGTGTCTGAAATGCTGGATGTCAACGGCGTGTACGACGCCACGCTGGTGGCCTGCCAGACTGAAGCGGGGGCGTAAAATATGGCCCTTCCCCTTCGCCATGAATTAAAATTCCTCATCACGCGCACCCAGCTGGAGGTGGTGCGGCATACCGTGGGGCACGTGCTGAAGCTGGATCCCAACGCCGCGCGGAACGGGGGCAGCTACCACATCCGCTCCCTGTATTTCGACACGGTGTTTGACGACGCGCTGTACGACAAAATCGCAGGCGTGAAAGACCGCGACAAGTACCGCATCCGCATCTACAACCTGACGGACAAAAACATTTTCATGGAATGCAAAACCAAGGTGGGCAGCCTGATCTCCAAACGCTCCGTGAAAATCAGCCGCGACCTGGCGGAACAGCTCATCGCCGCCGACCCCGCGGGCCTGGAGAGCACGCAAAGCGGCCTGCTGCGGGACATCTACCGGGAAATGCGCACGCGCCTCCTCCATCCCGTTGTGATCGTGGACTACGAACGGGAGGCGTACATCCACACCTGCGAGGAAGTGCGCATCACCTTCGACATGCGTGTGCGCAGCGGTTTAAACAGCATCGACCTGTTTAACCCCCAGGTGCCTACGGTGCCGGTGCTGGAGCATGACGAAACCATCCTGGAAGTAAAGTACAACCGCGTCCTTCCCCCCTATATCCGCGACGTGCTTACCTGGGCCTGCCCCGAAGCCGTCCAGACCGCCGTTTCCAAGTATACCCTCTGCAGGCAGTATGAGGGGAAAGAGTAAACGAGGGATTAGGGAATAGGGATCAGGGATTAGTTTTAATGCCTTGTAACAATGCGTAATAGCACATCTGTGCCCTCATATTTCCAATCCCTATTTCCTATTCCCTAACGAACGAAAGGAGGCCTCCGCCCATGACCCAAGCCGCCGCCCATTTCAAGTGCCCCTGCTGCGGCGCGGCGCTCACCTTCGGCAGCCAGAGCCAGCAATTGGACTGCGCCAATTGCGGCAATTCCTTCCCGCTGGAAGCCGTCCAGCAGGCCGCTGAGATCGACGTACAGAATACCACCGACGAGCAGATGCAATGGCAGTTTTCCAGCGCTTCCGCTTTTGACGAGGCGGAAACCAGCCACCTGAGAAGCTTCCGCTGCCAGAACTGCGGCTCGGAGATCGTGGCGGATGAAACCACGGCGGCCACCGAATGCGTATACTGCGGCAGCCCGTCCATCCTGCCCGGCGTGCTCTCCGGCGCATACCGGCCCGACGCGGTGATCCCCTTCCAGAAAAGCAAGAAGGAAGCCATGGACGCCCTGCGCAGCCACTGCAAGGGCAAAAAGCTGCTGCCCAACAGCTTTATCAACGAAAACCAGATCGAAAAAATCACCGGCGTATACGAGCCCTTCTGGCTGTTCCAGGCCGACGCGGAGGGCGACTGCACCTTCAACTGCACCCGCGTCACCGCCCATCGCCAGGGCCAGTACGAAGTGATCAACACCGCCCATTTCCTGGTGCGGCGCGGCGGCGGCATGAGCTTCAAGCAGGTGCCCGTGGACGCCTCCACCAAGATGGATGACACGCTGATGGAATCCATCGAGCCCTATGACAGCGACAAAGCCGACGGCTTCAGCGTGGCGTACTTAAGCGGCTACCAGGCCCAGCGCCACGACGTGGAGGCGGACGACTGCAAGTCCCGCGCCAACGAACGCATCCGCCAGAGCGTGCTGTCCGTGCTGCGGAACACGGTGGTCGGCTATTCCAGCGTGATGCCGGTAAACACCCAGGTGCAGCTCCATCACAGCAGCGTACGCCAGGTGCTTATGCCCGTGTGGCTGCTGAACACCCGCTGGCAGGGAAAAACCTACACCTTCGCCATGAACGGCCAGACCGGCCAGTTCGTCGGCGACCTGCCCACAGACAACGGCAAGTTCTGGAAGTATCTGCTGGGCATCGGCCTTGGCATCGGCGCGGCAGCTTACGGCGTCGCTTACCTGCTGTTTACGATGGGGGTGCTGTGAGATGAAAAAAGCGCTTTTGATCGTGCTGCTGCTCCTGCTCCTCGTCTCCCCCGCTCTGGCTGAAAACAGCCGCGTGGTGGACGAGGCCGACCTGTTTTCCGCTTCCGACGAGCAGCAGCTGGAGTACGCCATCGCCCAGCTCCGGGAAACCTACAAGTTTGACGTGCTGATCCTCACCATGCAGAGCATCGGCGACAGGCAGGGGGATTATTACGCCGCCGATTATTTCGACGCCAACGGCTACGGCGAAGGCAAGAACCATGACGGCGTCTGCTTCTTCTATGTCACCCAGGGCGACAAATACGGCAACACCCTGTTTTTCGTGAAAACCGGCTCCGGCGAAAAGATCTTTACCGATGCCGTGGACGATGATATCTTCATGCAGATTCGTCCCTACATGGTGCAGAAAAACTATGCCGCCGCCGCCGCAAAATACCTGGTGGAAGTGGAAGGCTATCTGAACGCCGGCAAGCCCATCAACCGCGTCAACCGTTTGCTGCCTGTTTTCGCGGGGGTCGGGCTGGCGATCGGGGCCATCACCGCTTTCGTATTCAAGGGGCAGATGAAGACCGTGCGCCGCAAGGCCGGGGCCATGTCCTACGTGCGGGACGGCTCCTTCCGCCTCTCCCGCCAGCAGGATATCTACCTCTACACCACCACCGTCCGCCGCCGGATCCAGACCGATAATAACCGCGGCGGCGGCGGTGGCAGCCATGGCAGCTTTTCCGGCTCCTCCGGCACCCACCATTCCAGCAGCAGCTACAAGGTATGATCCCTTCAAGAGCGATCACCGCCAGAATCCGTCAACCGGATTCTGGCGTTTTTACTTGGCAAGGAAATTTTTTCAACGGGAAAAATCCGCTTGTTTCAGGATGCAAAGTTTGATATAATGAAGGCACTGAAAAAACCAGCGGCGCGGCGAACCGAGCGAATGGGGGAATACAATGAAACTGGAGGAGAACAAAAAGTATATCAAAATTGCCGTCACAGGCATTGCAATCGCTCTGGGTTCGTGCGTCTGCCTTTTTGCTTTTTACCGCTTTGAGGAACTGCAAAGCGTATTCGGCAAGGTGTTTTCCATTCTCCGCCCCTTTATCTACGGCGGGGTGCTGGCTTTTCTGCTCACGCCCATGTGCCGGGAATTGGAAATCACGCTGGAAACCTGGCTGGGGCCTGAAAAGCAAAAAAGGAGCAAAGCGCTGTCCATCCTGTTCTCCCTCCTGTTCGCCATCGCCATCGTCAGCATCCTGAGCCTGATCGTGGTGCCCCGGGTGGTGCGCAGCCTGGTGGGGGTGGTGAACGCTTTGCCGGGGCAGCTCGTTTCTCTCAACAAGCAAATCGACGAGCTGCTGGCGGATCAGCCGGAATTGCAGGAACAATGGGAAGGCTTCTCCAGGCAAATCATCAATGAAATCGAGGTCTGGCGCAACAAGGATCTGATCCCGCTGGCGCAAACCGTGCTGTCCGGTACCGCCACGTATGTGACCGGTTTGCTGGTATTCATCAAGGATATTCTGCTGGGCCTGGTCATCTCAGTCTATCTGCTGGCCACGCGGGATCAGTTCGCGGCCCAGGCCAGGCTGCTGGTCCGCAGTATTTTCAACGACCGGTGGGCGGATCATATCGCGGGCGAGATGAACTATGTGAGCCGGATGTTCACCGGCTTTTTCACCGGAAAACTGCTGGACAGCCTGATCGTGGGCGTCCTGTGCTTTATCGGGTGCCTGATCATGGGCTTTTCCTCTCCCATCCTGATCAGCGTGATCATCGGCGTCACGAACATCATCCCCTTCTTCGGCCCCTTTATCGGCGCCGTCCCCTGCGCTATCCTGCTGCTGCTGTCCAATCCCGTCCACTGCCTGATGTTCATCATCTTTATCCTGGTGCTTCAGCAGCTGGACGGCAACGTGATCGGGCCCAAGGTGCTGGGCAACACCACCGGGCTGTCCGGCTTCTGGGTCACTTTCGCCATCCTGCTTTTCGGCGGCCTGTGGGGGCTCACCGGCATGATCGTGGGGGTGCCGCTGTTCGCCGTGATTTACGATATGGTGCGCAAGCTATGCTACCGCAGCCTGCGCAAAAAGAATAAGGGCGATTTGATCCAGAATTACCAGGATACCTTCCACCCAAAGCCTGAGCTGAAGCCTAAAAAAACAGCGGAAAAGCAAAAATGACGCCTTCCCCGCTCCGAAAACCGCATGCATCATGAAGGCCGGGGGCCTGTGGAATCATTCGCCGGAAGATGGTGTTTTTCACAGCAAATGGTTTTTTCTTATAGGAAATCGGCGGCAAAAAATAAAAAAACCAAAAAATTGTGTAAAAACGGTTTCTTTTAAGCGAAAAAAGATCAGGTTTGCTTGACAGCGCGGTATTTCTGCACTACAATATTCTCTATGGTGATGTGTTTTTCAAGCGCTCCGTGCGCTGTTGGAAGGAGGGATAGGGCAATGAGCTTTGCCCGCAGCATCTTACGACCCGCAGCATTTCTTATCTTGCTGTTCATCCTCGTCTTCTCGGTGTCCGCCTCGGCTTTTGCCGCGGAGGCTGATCCTGTAGTGTTTACCATGCGCATATCTCCGGAGCAGCTCAGCGAGCCGGGAGAGGTGGCCGTGTCCCTGACCGTGTCGAATCCTACCGCCGAGGATATGACCACCCCCGTTACCCTGTACGACCCGGACGGAAACGTGGTCGCTTCCTTTGGGGACGGCGGCTCTTATGTGCTCACCGCCGGCGCTTCCCTCTCCTGGGAAGGCAAGTGGAGCGTGACGCAGGCGCAGCTGGACGCGGGCTCAGTCACCTTTGAAGTGCGCTATCATCTGGAGGATGATTCCGGCGCGCTGGCCGAAATCGTCCGCCAGGCAAAGGCCGCCGTCAAGTTCCAGGGCGACCGGGCCAACCTGACCGTAAACCGCTCCATCACCCCCGAGGTGGTCCGCTCCGGCGGCCAGGTCTCCGTGTCTTATGAGTTGATCAACAGCGGCAACGTGCAGCTGTCCGACATCAAGGTGCAGGAGAGCATCAGCAAGACCTCCAAAACCGTGAAGACCCTGGCGCCGGGAGACCGCACGACGGTGGAATTCACCTCCCGCATCGGCAACGCCGACCTCAAGAGCAAAGCGGTCATCACGTATAAATCCGCGGGCCAGAGCAAAAACGAAACCGTTGATATCGAGGAAACGGTGATCCCCCTCGCCAAGCCCAACCTGAAGCTCGAGCTTTCCAGCCCCTCCGACTCCGTGAACGTGGGCGAAAAAGCCACGCTGGTCATCACCTTTATCAATGAGGGCAACGTGGCCTATACGAACGTATCCGTCACCGACGCCAAGGCAGGAGAGCTGGTTACCGGCCTTTCCATTCCCGCGGGCGAGACCGTCACGCAGGAAAAACAGTTCATCCTGACCGAGCCTGTCACCTTTAAAGCCACGGCCACCCTGCCGGACAACACCGGCGAAACCAAGAAGCTGACCTCCAATGAGCTGCGTATCGGCGTGTACGACCCGGAAAAGCAGCTGCTGTTGACGCTGAACCTGACGTCTGATCAGGACACGGTTTCCCGTCTGCCCGCGGATGTGAAATTCCACCTCAAGGTGACGAACAACAGCAATATCAAAGCGGAAAAAATCGCCATCTCCCATGGAAATACCGCCATCTACACCATCGCTTCCCTGGAGCCGGGCGCCAGCGTGACGCTGGACCGTGACGTGCGCATCCCGCAGGCGGGCCAGTTCCGCTTCACCGCCACACTCAAGGACTCCCTGAACAACGACGTGCGGTTTGAATCCAACACCATTCACATCTCTTATGCCCAGACCACGGCGGAACCCACCATGGTGCCCGTCGTGACCGTTGCGCCGCCGGAGTATGTGTCCAGCGCGCCTGTGGATCCGCTGCTGACACAGGGCAGGGACGTGCTGCGGATGGTCATGCTGGGGCTGATGGGCATCTTCGGCGCCGCGCTGGTACTGTTTGCCATCAGTTCGCTGGTGCGCCTGAACAAATACCGCAAGTCAAAGGCCGCCTACGACCATCTCGACCTGGCCGAACGCCGCGATTATACCGAGCCCATGGAAGACGACTTCGACGATGAAGACGCGGTGGAAACGCGTCAGGAAGAGCCGGATACCGTCGAGAAGGAAGATCTCAAACCGGATTACAATAATATAGACTTGAAAAAAGCGACGATCCTGCCCCATGAAAAGCTGCTGCGGTCCGCGGCAGAGAGCGACGCGGCAAAAGCTCCCGCCCAGGAGGACATGCCCGCTGTGGATACCCAGGGCGCTTACCGCGTGACCCGCGCCGCCAATGAAGTTCAGCCTGCCGTTTCCAGGCCGCAGGAACAGCCCGAAACCCAGGATTCCCACCGCCGCCGCCGCGCTTCCCGCAAGGTGGACGAAGAGTGAATATTTTATAAACGGAGTGTGGAAATATGAAATCCCCACTCCGTTAGCGGGTGTCGAAAAAGTTTTTTCGACACCCTTCGAATGAAAATGGAATCGGGATTCCCTTTTCATTCGATGCATCCATTTCCTGCAAAAATGGGTTTTCGACCTCCCAAGGAGGCCGAAAACCCTATTTTTGCGGTCGGAAATGGATAGCGGAAGCAGCTTTCAGCTGCTCCTCGGCGACGTACACGCCGCCGCCTGCGGATTGTTGATGAAGGGGTTGTGACCCCTTCATACTTCCCCAGAATACTTTGTCGACAGTCTGAAACGGAGTATGGAAATATGAAATCCACACTCCGTATTTTTATTTCTTTTTTTCGACGCTGTGGATCATTTCCAGCACCGGCAGCGTGCCGTCGGCGGGCGGCGAAGCTTTCAGATTGCGGATGAGGCTGTCCCTGTCCTTTTGCAGCGCCAGAATGGCTTCGTACAGCGTGTCGGCGGTCATATTCTCCTGGGCCAGCACATGGCACAGGCCGCGCTTACGGAAGGATTCAGCGTTCAATATCTGGTCGCCGCGGCTTGCTCCCTTGGGATAGGGCACCAGCAGCATGGGCTTATGCAGCGCCTGAAACTCGCAGATGGCATTGCTTCCCGCCCGGGAAAGCACCAGATCGGCGCAGGCCAGGGCGTCGGGCAGGTCGTCGGTGAGGAACTCAAACTGTTTATACCCCGGCAGGGTGTTCAGGCTTTCATCCAGGTTTCCCTTGCCCGTCAGGTGCAGCACATCCATGGTGTCCAGCAGCTTGGGCAGCGCTGCGCGAAGCGCTTCATTCACCCGCTGCGCGCCGATGGAGCCGCCCATCATGATCAGGATAGGCCGCTTGCCGGAAAAGCCGGACAGCTTTAAGCCGCCCTCCCGGGTGCCGGAAAAAATCTGGGGCCGCATGGGCGTGCCGGTACACGCCGCCTTGTCCCCCAGGGCCTTGGCGCATTCCGGGAACGTGGTGGCGATGCGTCTGGCGAATTTCGAGGTGATTTTGTTGGCCAATCCGGGCGTCAGATCGCTTTCGTGGCACACCACGGGCACCCCGTGCAGCCACGCCCCGATCACCACCGGAACGGAAACGAACCCGCCCTTGGAAAAGCAAACGTCAGGCTTCAGTTTTCCCATCAGCCGCCCGGACTGGAACGCCCCCGCGACGACCCGGAAGGGATCGGTAAAATTCTTCCAGTCAAAATACCGGCGCAGCTTGCCGCTTTTGACCGCGTGATAGGTCACGCCGTCCAGGGTCATCATTTTATGCTCGATGCCTTCCTCCGTGCCGATGTAATGCACGTCATAGCCTTCCCTGAGCAAATGCGGCAGAATGGCCAGATGGGGGGTCACATGCCCCGCCGTGCCGCCGCCGGTCAATACAATGCGCTTCAACGCTTCTTTCCTCCCTGCCGCCCCGCCTGACGGATGGGGCTTCTGCTTATATTATATCAAAACGGGCCGGAAGATACAACACGCAAATAAAGCCGCCGCGTGGCATCAGCCAAACAGCAGCTTTCCATCGGCGCTGTCAGCCTTGCAGCCCGCGGGACTGGCGGTCCATGTCCTCGATCACGATGTCGTGGATCTCGCCCAGGGTAGCGCAGTATTTCAGCACGTTCCAGGGCTCATTGCTGTGGAAATGGATTTTGATCAGCTCGTCGTCGCCTACCACCAGCAGGCAGTCGCCGGGCAGGTTTTCAATGAAGTAATCGCGGATCACGTCTTCGTCCAGGTCGTGGCCTTCAATGAGCAATTGGGTATCGTAACGGGGATCGATCATGGCGGATGCCTCACTTTCTTTCATTCAGCATGGATGCGTCAGGGGCTCGGCGTTTACACGATTCAGCAGCCTTCCGGGAAAGGCCGCATCATGATCCGCTTTCCCCCGGCTCAATGCAGATCCTGGTTCTTCTCGCTTCTCCGGACAGGATCTTCTGGATGGGATTTCGGGCGTGGGAGATGATGACCTCCACGCCGGTCTTTGCGCTGCGCAGGGCATATTCCAGCTTTGCCCCCGCGCCGTTGGCGCCCGCCCGGGAAGCGCCGACACAGTGGGCCTGCCATTCGTGGACGGCCGCTTCCAGCCTTTGCCCGTCCGGCGCGGTGATTTTCTTCACCAGCGTGGCGGGGTCCTTGGGATCGGCGTAAATACCGTCCGTGGAGGTAAGCAGGATCAGCTTCTTCGTTTGCACCAGCTCGGCGATGACCGCGGCGGTTTCGTCGTTGTCCACGCACTCCACCACCTGCGCGTCCGGGTTCCTGGACTGGAGGGTAGCCAGCTCCATCTTCCGGTTTTCCTCGTCGCTGACGCAGTCGTTGTAATTGATGATGGGAATGGCCCCCTGGGCCGCCGCCCGCTGCAAAAGCCCGAACAGGTGGGCGCGCTTCTGCGGGTCGTTGAAATGGTTGTGCTCCACCAGCACCTGGCGCACGCCGTATTCCGGCTTGATAAAGCGGCGGTAGTTCTCCATCAGGATGGCCTGGCCCTGGGCGGAATAGTCCGTCTTGTTCTGCTCCGGATCGCCGGTGAGGGTGCAGCCGGTGCGCTTGTAGTAGTCAAGCCGCCCGATTTCCGTGGCTCCGGAGGATACCAGCAGCATCCCGGGCCGCAGCTCGCTGCTGAGCCTGGCGAAAATGTTGTAGTCGATGTCGTTGTCTTCCCGGCGGATCAGCGCCATGGAA
Organism: Clostridia bacterium; assembly: GCA_017550745.1. Classification (GTDB taxonomy): domain Bacteria; phylum Bacillota; class Clostridia; order Christensenellales; family Aristaeellaceae; genus RUG563. The sequence goes on from JAFZOG010000040.1 coordinate 53,923, forward strand.
CCGATTTTGATCACTAATTCAATGCCCATGCTTCTGTTTTCCTTCGATGAAATGTTTCTATCATTCACTTCAAGGAGATTTTAGGTGAGTAAAGGGATGAGGGATTAGGCAGTAGGCAATAGGCAGTAGGAAAACCAACTTTGCTGTCATCCTGAGCCGCCACTATGCGGATGTGGCGAGCGAAGGACCTCCCTCGTTCTCTGTGAAGTTGCTTTTTACGAGGGAGGTTCTTCACACGCGCCATCTGTATAGGCGCGGCTCAGAATGACAGGTCGGGTTCCCTGCCCAAATCCCTAATCCCTTACTCACTTAAAGTGCCTTTTTTTCACGTCAACTCGCTATAAAACTGCGCGTATAGCCGCCAGCAGGTCGCCGTATTCCTCAAACGCGGGGAGCTCGGGATGGTCCTGCTTGATCTGCTCGGTGCTGCGGAACAGGAACCCCGCCTTGCTGGCCTGGATCATCGCCAGGTCGTTGTAGCTGTCGCCCGCGGCGATGGTATCAAAGCCCACGGTTTGCAGGGCCTTCACAGTGGCCAGCTTGGACTTTGCTACCCGCATATGATAGCCCGTCACCTCGCCGTCAGGGGCCACCTCCAGCGTGTTGCAGAAAATCGTGGGCCAGCCCAGCTTCTTCATGAGGGGAGAAGCGAACTGGGTAAAGGTGTCGCTCAGGATCAGCACCTGGGTCTCCTGGCGCAGCGCGTCCAGGAATTCCTTGGCGCCGGGCATGGGATCGACGGTCTCGATCACCTGTTTGATTTCGTTCAGGCCCAGGCCGTGCTCCTTCAGAATGCCGATGCGCCACTTCATCAGCTTATCATAGTCCGGCTCGTCCCGGGTGGTGCGTTTCAGTTCGGGGATGCCGCTTGCTTTGGAAAACGCGATCCAGATCTCCGGCACCAATACCCCCTCTAAATCCAAACAAACGATATTCATGATCTTATTCCTTTCCGGTTTCTTCTTTCTCCTTTGGCTTTTCGCCCGCCTCGGCCTTTTTATCCTCCAGGGCGGCGCGCAGATCCTCCGATTTGAGGCACATCAGGGTATCCTTGTTGATCTCTTCTTTCCCTGATGCCAGCCGGTCGGCCTGGGCGGCGATAGCGCGCTCAAACAGGTTGCGCACGCCGCGGGCATTGCCGAAGCTGTCCACGTTCCTGCTTTCGGTTTCCAGGATGCCCCGCAGGGTTTCCTCCGCGCCTTCGCCCAGCGTGTAGCCGCTCTTGCCGCAGCGCATGTTGAAGATGCCCACCATTTCGTCCACGGTGTAATCCGGGAAGAACATAAAGCGGTTGAAGCGGCTTTCCAGGCCGGGATTGGAATGAACGAACGCCTGCATCAGCTCCGTATATCCGGCCACGATCACCACCAGATCCTCCCGGTGATCCTCCATGGCCTTGAGCAGCGTGTCCACCGCCTCCTGGCCGTAGTCTGTGCTGCCGCGGTTGGTGAGGGCGTAGGCTTCGTCGATGAACAGCACGCCGCCCATGGCCTTTTTGATCACCTCATCCGTTTTGATGGCTGTCTGGCCCACATAGCCCGCCACCAGCCCGGAACGGTCCACCTCCACCAGATGGCCCTTGGAAAGCACGCCCAGGCTCTTATAGATGCGGCTCATCAGCCGGGCCACCATGGTTTTGCCCGTGCCGGGATTGCCGGAAAACACCATGTGCAGCGACAGGTCGGGCGTGGGCAGGCCGTGTTCCTTCCTGGCTTTGCAGATTTCGATCCAGTTCACCAGGCTGTCGACTTCGTCCTTGATGGTATTCAGGCCGATGTAGTCATGCAGCTCCTTTTTCAGGTCCTCTATGCTCTCGGCGGGGGTTTCCTCTTCTTCCTTTTTTTCTTCCTGCTTCTCTTGTGTTTTTACGGCCTGGGTCTTCGCTTCGGCAGGATTGAAATCCGCCGCCGGGAATGCAGGCGGCAGATTCGTTTCTCCCTCGCCGTCCTGCATTGATACGGGCTTAATGCCCCATAAATCCTCGCTGAGCAGCTGCATCCGCTGGCGCAGCAGGCCCTGCATGATTTCATTTTGCATCTGGATGATTTCGTCTTTCCGATCCATGCGCTCCCGCTCCTTTTCTTCCTTCGAAACGCCGGCGCCATTTCCGGCTTCATTTATTGTACAGCGCTTTGCCGCTTTAATCAAGGCTTTCGGAGAAATTACGGCGATTTCGAAAAAAACAAAAAACCGGGGTTGACAAAATGATAATCTTAGTGTACTATGTATATAGTTCACTAATGAACACGGAAGGAGGAGGGCAAATGGAGTTTGACACCACGCGGCCCATCTGGTTCCAGGTCATGAACGCGCTGGAAATGGACGTGGTCACCGGGGCCAGAAAGCCGGGAGAGAAGCTGCCTGGCGGACGGGATTTAGCCCTCGCCTACGGCATCAACCCCAACACGGCGGCCAGGGTGTACCAGGAGCTGGAAAAAGCGGGGCTGTGCGAAACCCGCCGGGGTATGGGTACCTTTGTGACGGGGAACGGGGAGAAAATCGCGGCGATCAGAGACGCAATGATTCAGCAAACGGCAGCGCAATTCCTGGAAAAAATGGCGCGGTTCGGCGTGCCGCCTGAGGACGCGGCCCGAATCATCTTAAAGGAGGAAAGCAAGGATGCTTGAAAGCAAAGAAGTAACCAAAATGTTTGGCTCCAAAACAGCGGTGGACCACATCAGCATGACGCTGGAAAAGGGGCATATTTACGCCATGCTGGGCCCCAACGGCAGCGGCAAAACCACCTGGATGAAGCTGGCGGCGGGGCTGCTGAAGCCCACCTACGGCATGGTGTGCTTCAACGGCGAGCCGGTGAGCATCGAAAGCCGGAAGCATGTGGCCTATATGTCCACGGAACCTTATTTCTACAACTGGATGACGGTGAAGGATGTAGGAAAATATTACCAGGATTTCTTCGAGGATTTTTCCTATGACCGTTACCTGAACCTGCTCAAGCAGATGGAGCTGACGGAAAACCTGAAAACCAAGGCCCTGTCCTCCGGCATGATGGCGAAGCTGAAAATCGCCGTCACCATGGCCCGGGACGCGGACGTGTACATGCTGGACGAGCCCTTCAACGGCATCGACCTGCTGGCCCGGGATGAGATCCGCGCCTGCATCGTGGGCTACGCCAACGAGGAAAAGCTGCTGCTTCTGTCCAGCCATCTGGTGGAGGAAATGGAAGCCATCGCCGACCGGGCGGTGTTCATCAAGGAAGGCAAGCTGGTGGAGAACGTCGATCTGGAAGAGATGCGCACGCAGCAGGGCGTTTCCATGGCGGACCGTTACCGCCAAATCTACGGACATACGGAGGGCTGAAGCCATGTTCAAGCTGATGAAATATGAGTTCCGGAAAACCTGGATCACCAAGCTGATTGTGCTTGGCATCACCGCCGCGGCGGAAGCGGCGTTTTTGATCAATCTGTATACGAACAATGAAAACAGCCTGGCCGCTTCCATCGGCATCCTGACGCTGATCGCCATTTTCGGCATCCTGGTGATCGGCCTGCAGAGCGTGATCACCCTGCACCGGGACATGAACACCAAGCAGGGCTACATGCTGTTCATGACGCCCAACAGCTGCTACAAAATCTTAGGCGCGAAGGTGCTGGAAAACGGCCTGTCCATTCTGGTGGGCGGCGCGTTCTTCTTCGGCCTCGGCGCGCTGGACGTTACGCTGCTCTTTGCCAAGGAAGGCCAGCTGAACCAGATTTGGGAGATGGTTCAGGAAGTGCTCCGCACATTCAACGAGCAAATCCCCCTGACCGCGGACGCGCTGGCGGCATTTACCTTCAATCTGCTGACGAGCTGGATCTGTACTGTCGTGACCGCTTACCTGGCGGATGTCATCAGCTCCGCGCTGCTGAACGGCAAATCCTTTAACGGCATTATCAGCTTCGTGATCTTCCTGGCGCTGAGCTGGGGCACCGAATGGCTGAACGGCATCTCCACAAGGAATATCCAGGATGTGATTACATCCTTGGTCATACAGGGAGGAATTTCGCTGCTGACAGCCGCGGTGATGTACGTCGTCACCGCCCAGATCATGGAAAAGAAACTGAGCGTGTGAGCCTCAAAGAGCCGACCGGCGGGAAAACGCCGATCGGCCCTTTTTGGTTCTTCACGGAAAGATAGGGAAAAAAAGTGAGCCTGCATTGTCATCTTGAGCGGAGTGGAGCGAGAGCGGAACGGAGTCGAAAGATCTGTAGGTTGGCTTAACGATTCACTGACAGATCCCTCGACTATGCTTCCCTCTGGCTCGGCTTCGCTCGGGATGACATCGTAGGGTTGTAGTTTGATGGAACATTTCCCTATCAATTCGTGAAGAGCCCCTTTTTTCTTACAATCCCAAAACGCAAAAAACCACCCTGATCAGCGGTGGTTTTATTGCGGTGCGTTTTCCATCAGGCTTCTTCCGCAGCGGTATCGACAGCGGGAGCAACGAAAGCCTGCATCGCGCCGGACTTGCGCAGGGTGCGCAGGCAGCGGGTGCACACGTTCAGGCGAACGGGGCGGCCGTCCACGATCACGCGCAGAGGCTGTACGTTGGGAGCCCAAGTACGGCTGCTCTTGCGGTTGGAGTGGCTCACGTTATGGCCCGTCATCAAGCCCTTTTCGCACACTTCACAAAACTTGCCCATTGTAATTACCTCCCCGGGGAATTGGTCATGGGTGCCGCGCCCCGTTTGACGCGTATCACCTTTTTCATGACAGCTTGAATATAATATCATATCCGCGGTAAAAATGCAAGCATTTTTTCAAAAACGTCAGAAAGAAGCCGATTACAATTCTATTACAAAAATATGAACACCAGGGAGCCTGCGTTCCCCCGCCCGCGCAGGCAGATCCTTGCCAGATAAAGCAAACGGAGATATAATGGAAGCGCAGGGAGTCAGGAATCAAAGAATTCCCGGCCGCCGTTGACCTTCAGCCTTTCCGTTTTGGGATACTCAAATATCCTGCTTTTGTCGGCATGGGTCAGATAATCCACGTATCTTTCCGCTTCCCACTTTGCCATCGGCAGGTCGTGCATCAGGTACTTGCCGCAGTTTTCCGGCGTCGCGCCGGGCACCTCGCCCTCATATTCGCTCATATACCGGAAGGCTTCCAGGATGATCGGATACATGTCGGCGGCGGCAGGCCGTCCTTTCACGATGATGTAGAAACCCGTAAGGCAGCCCATCGGCCCCCAGTAAATGAGCTTGTCCTTCCATTCCGGATGGTTCCTCAGGTAAGTGGCGACGACGTGCTCCATGGTGTGCATGGCGGCAGGGGCAATTTCCGGCTCCCTGTTGGGCCGCTTCAGCCGGACATCGAAGGTGGTGACCGTCTCGGCGCCGAGGGTATCCACCCGGCTCTCAAAGATGCCGGGAATGATTTTCGTATGATCCACTGAAAAACTGGGAATCAGATCCATGGTGCAGTCCTCCTTGATCATCGTCCATTTTTGCAATCTGTTACAGGGCATATTATAGGCGATAAAAAGACCCATGGGAAGATAGAAAACGGTAACCGGATACGACATTTTCCAGGCCGGATCAGCCAAGCGGAAGATGGGCAGGCTTATTCGTGACCTGAGCCCGGAGGGAGGCAGGACGGTTGAACGCTGATAAAAACGCGCTGCGCAGGCGGATGCTGGCGGAGCAGAAAGCGCTGCCGGACGATTATGTCCTTAAAGCAGGCGAAGCCATGGAGCAAGCGGTGTTATCGCTGGCGCAGTATCGCCTTGCCCGCGCTGTTTTCCTCTATCTCAGCATGCCGAAAGAACCGGCCACCTCCCGGATCCTGCGGCACGCCCTGGAAAGCGGCAGGGAGGTCTACGTTCCCAAATGCGTAAACAGCCGGGAAATGCTGGCGGTCCGCCTGCGAAGCCTGGCAGGGCTTGCCCCTGGTCGGTATGGCATCCCGGAACCCCAAAGCGTCGAAGAATCAAGAACGGCTGACAGTCTGGATCTGATCCTGGTTCCCTGCGTCTGCGCGTCGCAGGACGGCAGGCGTCTGGGACACGGCGCCGGGTATTATGACAGATTCCTGGCCGGAAAGGCGGAAAACGCGGTCTGCCTCTGCTTTCACAGGATGCTGCGGGATGACATCCCGGTATTGGGAAACGACGTCCGCATGCCCGCCGTACTGACGGAGCGGGGGATGTTCGTCAATCAGCCACCGCGGTGAAAAACAAATGAAATACAGCGGCATGATATTGACAAAACAGGCCCGCTGTGTTACGCTTTCAAGCGATAAAGCAAACCTTTGAAGCGAAAGTCAAACCGGAAGGAGCGCCCGCAGAGAGCGGGGGCAGCTGAAAACCCGCGGAAGGCTCGCCGGCAAATGGGTCGCTGAGGGAAAGGGGAACGAAAGCAGCGGCATGCTTTTCAGTATCCGGACCGTGTGCCCGCGTTAAGGGCAGAGGATGTGTCGGCATCCTCGCAAGAGTGGACCCAAAGCGGTTCAGCAAAGGTGGTACCATGGGTTTGTGTATACAGGCTCGTCCTTGATGGGACGGGCTTTTTCATTCCCGCCACGCTGAATACGGACAATACAAACCGAGGGAGGGAGCGCAATTGCATTGTGAATTCCTGATGGGCAATGAAGCCATTGCCATGGGCGCCATCGCCGCCGGGGTAAACCTGGTCTGCGGCTATCCAGGCACGCCCAGCACCGAAGTGCTGGAAACGGTGGCGAAGCATCGGCCCGAAGGCACCTACGTGGAATGGTCGGTGAACGAAAAAACAGCCATGGAAATCGCAGGCGGGGCGGCCTATTCCGGGGCCCGCGCGCTGGTGACCATGAAGCAGATGGGGCTGAACGTGGCCTCCGATCCCTTTATGTGCCTGAGCTATATTGGCGTAAAGGGCGGGCTGGTGGTGCTGGCGGCGGACGACCCCGGCCCCATTTCCTCCCAGACCGAACAGGACACGCGCACCTTCGCCGCGTTCGCCAAAGCGCCGGTGTTCGATCCTGCATCCGCCCAGGAAGCCTACGACATGATCCAGGCGGCGTTTGATTTTTCCGAAAAGTACCAGACGCCGGTGATCCTGCGGCCCACCACCCGCGTGTCCCACGGCTACGCCTCCATCCGGGTGAAAGACCCGGAGGAATATTATGTAAACCGGCCCGAGGGCTTTGTGAAAGACACTGCCCGCTGGGTCATCTTCCCCAGGCAAAGCTATCAGAACCACCTGAAAATCGAGAAGCGCAACGCGGAATTGCAGGCCGTTCTGTCAGACAGCCCTTTCAATCCGATCCTGCCCGGTCCCGCCGGCGCGAAAAAGGGCGTTGCCGCCTCCGGCATCAGCTTTACCTACGCCATGGAAGCCCGGCAGCAGCTGGGCGAAATGCCCCTGTTCAAAGCAGGCGTTCCCTTCCCCTTCCCGGAGGAAGCCGCTGTGCGCTTCCTGTCAGGGTTAGACGAGGTGCTCTGCCTGGAGGAGCTTGACCCCGTGATCGAGCGGAGCCTGATCTACGTCTGCGGCAAGTACGGCCTGAAAACGAAGATCCTTGGCAAGCAGACCGGCCACATGCCCGCCGCCGGGGAAAACACCCGGGACGGTGTGCTGGCGGCGATGGCCTCCTTCCTGGGCCAATCCCTGCCCGCCCTGCCCGATTTGAAGCTGCCTCCCCTGCCGGTGCGCCCGCCGGTGCTGTGCGCCGGGTGCCCTCACCGGGCGTCCTTCTACGCCGTCAAGCAGGCCATGAAGGGGCAGAAAACCATCTTCTGCGGCGACATCGGCTGCTACACCCTGGGCAACGCCCAGCCTTTGGACATGGTGGACACCTGCCTGTGCATGGGCGCGGGCCTCGGCATTGCCCAGGCCGTGAACCATCTGGACGGGGAAACCGAATGCTTTGCCTTCGTGGGAGATTCCACCTTCTTTGCCTCCGCCATTCCCGGGGTGGTGAACGCGGTCTACAATCAGGCCCAATTCACCCTCATCGTGCTGGATAATTCCACCACCGCCATGACCGGCCACCAGCCCCATCCCGGCACCGGCAAAACCATGATGGGCGAAGCCGTGGCCAGGGTGAGCATCGAAAGCATGCTGCGGGGCGCAGGGGTTTCACACGTGGAAACCGTCGACCCCCTCCGCCACGCCCTGGCGGTGGAAGCGGTAAAGCGCGCGGCCGCGCTGCCAGGCGTCAAGGCCGTGATCTTCAAATCCCCCTGCGTGGTGCTGGCCAAGCCCCAGGGCCGGGTCACCGTCGATCCCGGCCAGTGCATCGGGTGCAAAAAATGTATCCGGGAAATCGGCTGTCCCGCGCTGTTTTTCGCGGATGGCAAGGCCGCGGCCGATCCCGCCCTGTGCACCGGCTGCGGGCTGTGCGCGCAGCTGTGTCCTGCAAAGGCGATCCAGGGAGGTGAATAACATGCGTAAAAACATCGTGCTGTGCGGCGTAGGCGGCCAGGGCACCGTGCTGGCTTCCCGGCTCATTTCCGCCGCGGCCATGGCCAAGGGCATTCCCGTCATGAGCGCCGAAACCATCGGCATGGCCCAGCGCGGCGGCAGCGTTTTCAGCCATCTGCGCCTGGGCGAGGGCGTGTATTCCCCCATGATCGCCAAGGGCGAGGCCGACCTGATCCTGGCCTTTGAGCCGGGCGAGGCGGTGCGGATGCTGCCGTACCTGAAGAAAGGCGGGCAGGTGGTGGTTTCCTCCCGGCCTGTGATGCCCGTGACCGCCACCCTGAAAAGCGAGCCCTACGCGGCACAGGCCATGATCCGCTTCCTCCGGGAGCATGTCAAAAACGTGATGGTGGTGGACGCCGAAGCGGCCCTCAGCGACGTTGGGTCCCCCAAGGTGCTGAACCTGATCCTGTTGGGAGCGGCGGTTCAAAGCGGGGCCCTGGGCCTCACCGAGGACGAAATCAAAGCCGCCATCCTGCAAAAAATCCCCGAAAAATTCCACGCCCTCAATTTCCGCGCCCTGGCGTGGGCAAAGCAGGGTGCTTCTTCATCCCCATAAATCCCTGAACCCAAATCATATACAGAAAGAAGGCACAGAGCATGCGGATCTCAAACGAACAATTGGCCCAGGTAAACCACCAGATCGAAGCGCTGCGCTCTGCGGGCAGCTTCTACGGCAGGAAGCTGGAAGCGGCGGGCATCCAGTCCGTCAGCACCCCCGAAGCGTTTGAACAGCTGCCCTTTTCCGAAAAAAGCGACCTGCGCGACGCTTATCCCCTGGGCCTGATGACCGCGCCGGAAAAGGACATCGTGCGCATCCATTCCTCCTCCGGCACCACCGGCCTGCCCGTCATCATCCCCTACACCCGGAAGGATGTGGAGGACTGGGCCATCATGTTCGCCCGCTGCTACGAATACGCGGGCATCACGCCCATGGACCGCATCCAGATCACCCCGGGCTACGGCCTGTGGACCGCGGGCATCGGCTTCCAGAACGGCGCGGAAAAACTGGGCGCCATGGCCATCCCCATGGGCCCCGGCAACACGGAAAAGCAGCTGCAGATGATGCAGGACATGGGCTCCACCGTGCTCTGCTCCACCTCATCTTACGCCCTGCTGCTGACGGAAGAAATCGAAAAGCGCGGCCTCAAAAGCAAGATCAAGCTCAGGAAGGGCGTCATCGGCTCCGAGCGCTGGAGCGATAAGATGCGCAAACGCATCGCCGACGGCCTGGGCATCGAGCTGTACGACATCTACGGCCTCACCGAGATCTACGGCCCCGGCATCGGCATCAACTGCAAATACAACACCGGCATGCACTACTGGGACGATTATCTCTACATCGAAATCATTGATCCGCATACCTTAAAGCCCGTGCCGGACGGGGAAATGGGCGAGATCGTAATCACCACGCTGGTAAAGGAAGGCGCGCCCCTCATCCGCTACCGTACCCACGACCTGAGCCGCATCATTCCCGGCGAATGCCCCTGCGGAAGCAGGCACCCGCGCCTGGACACCATCATGGGCCGCACCGACGATATGATGAAGATCAAGGGCGTCAACGTGTTCCCCAGCCAGATCGAGGAAATCCTGCAAGGCTTCCCCGAGGTCAGCAGCGAATACCAGATCCGCATCTCCCACCTGGACGGCAAGGACACCATGCGCATCTACGTGGAAACCAACGGCTCTGTGGATTTCCTGAATCTGGCCGCCCGCATTGCCACGAAGGTCAAGAGCGTCATCGGGTTCACCCCTCTGGTCAAGGTGGTGGAAAACGGCCTGCTGCCCCGCAGCGAAAAAAAGACCAAGCGGGTCATCGACGAGCGGTACGACTGATACTATTCTTCTTCTAAAAGCTTAACATCTTTCGGCGTCTTTTCCGTCCTGGCGTTGCTTTGGTCGCCCCGCGCTGCTCCGCTGCGCGGAAGCGCGGGTTTCGGGCGGCAATCCAAGGATTGCCCGTCCTCAGCCTC
>JAFZOG010000041.1 GCA_017550745.1 Clostridia bacterium
ACAGCAGGAAGAAAAAGTAGAGAAAACCGAACAAACCCAGCAGGACGAAAAAGAAGAGAAAACCGAAGAAACCCGGCAGGACGAAAAAGAAGAGAAAACCGAAGAAACCCGGCAGGACGAAAAAGAAGAGAACACCGAAGAAACCCAGCAGGACGAAGCAGTAGAGAAAACCGAAGAAACCCAACAGGACGAAGCAGTAGAGAAAACCGAAGAAACCCAGCAGGAGGAAAAAGAAGGGAAAACCGAAGAAACCCAGCAGGACGAAAAGGAAGAGAACACCGAAGAAACCCAACAGGACGAAAAAGAAGAAAAAACCGAAGAAACCCAGCAGGACGAAAAAGAGGAGAAAACCGAAAACAGCCAGCAGGATGAGGCAGCCGAGGGTACCGAAGGCGATCCGCAGACAAATCCGGCGGAAGCCATGGGCATGCGGTCGGCTGACGCAAAGCTGGCAATGAGAGCCGCTGATCCTGTCAAAACCGATGCAGGCAATGACGGCGGGGAACAGGCTGCTCCCTTGCTGAAGGGAGCCATGCGCGGCGCCGTAGGAAACCAGGCCGCTTCGGCGCAGGATGCGCAGAATGATGTGGAAGACAGCGCGCAGCGGCCCGCCGGTATGGCGACCCTTGGGAAAGAAACCTTTTTAAACGATGTGCCGCGGGAAGGCGCTGATGTGAAAAACGCGATCCAGAAAGCAGTCGACAGGGCTTGCGAGACCGTTTTGAAAGAAGACGTCGATACCCTGACGATTCAGGTGGAAAACGGTGAATATGGCGGCGACCTCGTGATCAAAGCGCCTGCGGCGAACGGCGGCTCCACATCTGATTCGACCAAAGCGAATGTGGTGCTGAAAATCGTTTCCGCCAACGCCACGAAGAATGCCGACGGAAGCTATAACGCGGACGCCGACACGGGCGTGCAGGTCAAAGGCAATATCGACATCGACGGCTTCGATGTGCTGCTGGCGGGCATTTTTCTGTCCATGGAAAAGCGCGTTTCCGTCAAGAACGGCAGCCTGACCGTGATCGGCACATCGGGGAACGATACGGTCAATATCGAAGGCGAAAACGTAGGCAGCGTCCAGGTGGATACCGGCGAGGGGAACGACACCGCTTCCTTGAAGCTGACCGATGATACCGGCAAAGATCTGGCCGTTTCCACCGGCGAGGGGAACGATACCGTCACGCTGGAAACGCAGAAAGTGGAGGGAAGCATTGAGCTGAATACCGGCGCGGGCGACGACAAGGTGACGGCGAAAATCGTCGAAGCGGGGGGAAAGGTCTCCGTGTCCACGGAAGACGGCAGCGATACCGCGGAACTGAACATCGAAAAAACCAGCGCCGCGATCGAGGCTGACACCGGCGCGGGCAACGACACCCTGAAGCTGACTGTCGGCAAATCCACGTCTGCCGAGCAGATCCAGGTTGCCGCCGGCGCGGGCAACGATACGGTCACTGTCAAGGTGGAGGAAGCGAAGGGCGGCCTGAATATCGATACCACCGCCGCTTCCGAAGATGAGGCGGACGGGAACGATACGGTGACGGTGGAAGCCGGAAAAGGCGTTACAGAAGTCAGCGTGAATGCCGGCAACGGAAACAATAAGGTTTCTGTGGCGACGAAAAAGAACATGAAGGGCACCGTGACCGTTTACACCGCGGCGGGCGACGATACCGTCGATATGAAACTGGGAGATCAGGTCCAGGAAGTAACGGTCGATACCGGTGACGGCGACGATACCGTTTCCCTGGGCAAAGAGGGGGATCCCGCCACTGAAAAGGAAACCGAAACGCTGACCGCCGTGGTTTCCGTGAACACCGGAAAGGGCAGGGATCGGGTCAACGTGGACATCGCCGTCGCGGATACCGTTTCCAAAGTGAATATTACCGACGGCGCGGAAGACGATGGACTCTTTGACTACCAAGTGCATCTCTCCGGCACGCTGCACGCGAAAACCAAGGTGTCTGAGCGGATCACCGCGTCGGACGATCTGCTGACGATCTATCTGGTGAATCAGGGCGGCAGCAAGCTGACGGTGGGCACCAACGCCGCGGAGGGCCGCACCCTCAGCGACGATCTGAAAAACAAGCCCCGGGTGGAAATCGACCTGGCGAAGGACAAAAACGCGGCGACAGACCCGGACAGCCATCTTACCGTAACGACGGAGACGGCGGCGGACGGCCAGGCCAAAAAGACGGCGGTCTATGAAGCCGACGGCCTGTTTACCAATTATGTGATCGTGAATACGCCCACGAAGGAATTCGCGAAGATCATCGTTAACAGCAAGCCGGGCATTCTCAACAAGCTGATCATCGACGCCAAAGAAATCCTGGAGCCCTTGAGCGAGAAGGATCAGGTTTTCCTGCAGGATCTGGCCGCAAAAGGGATGGAAGTGGAGGTCAAAGGCGAAAAAATCACGGTAAACGGTGTTTTGGCCGTTCATTCGCTGACCCTGGCGGCTTCCGCGGGCACCGCCGTACCGAAGGATGAAGAAAGCGGAGACGGCACCATCAGCCTCAGCGGGATCATTCAGGAGGCGGAAGACGCCGTCGCGAGCCTGAATAACGTGGCGCACACGGCGGAAGTGATCATCGGGGAAAACGCGGCGATCTATTCCGCGGGGGATGTCAGCATCTCAGCCGTGATCGACCATACCGGCAATATTGTGAATCTCCCAAGTATCGGCGATATTCTGAACCTGGTCAACGTGAAGATCGGCAGCGCGAAGGTGGACGTGCAGGGCAAGATTTTTGCCGGCGTTGATCTGAGCGCGGCGCTGGACGGCGACGGTCAGATCAGGGATGGGATCCTGAATGAAGACCAGACCCTGAAAGACGAATACTTCCTCAAGGATGAAAAGCACCATATCACGGTTTCCTCCGAAGTGAAAACGAATATCGATACCGGCAGCAGCAACGGTTACCTGTCCTCGCTGGCGGTAAGCGTCGTTGTGCTCAATTCTGACCTGAATATTCACGACGGCGCCGTGCTGCATACCCGCGGCAATGTCAAGGCGGCCGCGAAAGGAACCACCCAGGTCACCACCCACGCCACCGCCGCCAACCTGCCCATTTCCCTGGCGGTTTCGACAATTGTCAGCAAAGTGCACGCCACGGTGGACAACGCCTTGCTGAAAGCCAACGGCAATATCACGCTGGAAGCCGCGGGGAACGTCAAAGTGGAAAATACCGCGGATAAAGGCGCTGACAACAAGGGCACCTCCGGCGGGTTCTTCGCCGTTGACGTGGTGGTGCAGGATGTGTCCGCAGCGGTGAAAAACAACGCGCGCATCATTTCAGGCGGGAACACCGCCGTCAAATCCACCGCTGACGCGGCGGTGAACGCCACAGCCAAATCCGCGGCGTCCAAGGCCAAGAAAGACAAGGACAGCAAGAAAAACGACAATACGCTGGAAAGCGCCCAGAACATCGCCAAACGGCTGCTGGGCGACGTGCTCGGCAAACTGCTGGAGAACAAGGTGCTCTCCGAGGATGAGAAGAAAGATCTGGATGGAAAGCTGACCGGCGGCCTGCGCACCCCCCAGTACACAGTCTGGGCTTCGCCCACCATCGATGGGGAAAAGGGGCAGGTGTCCCTTTCCCGCTCCAAGGCCGACAGCGGAACGGCGGTCACGGTCACCGCGGCCCCGAAGGAGGGGTATCGGGTTTCCAGGATCTACCTGCTCCATCTGGTTCCCGGCGCGGAAGACTTTACCCAGTATGGCGCGGATCTGAACCTGAATGATAAAAGCGTGCATACGGGCCCCAACGAATATACCTTCGATATGCCCTCTGAGAACATGGTCGTGTGCGTCGAATTCGCGGAAAGCGCGCAGCCGGAGGAGGAGCTTGGCTTTGCCGACCTGTTCGGCAGCGACGACGAGGCGGAGGAACCGCTGGATTATGACGTGCTCAGCGTGTTTAACGACGCTTCCGGCGGCGCCCAGGACGAGCCGGACGGTGTGGCTGTGGCGAACAGCACGGCGGAAAACGCGGTGGCGCTGCATTTCGACAATCCCGACAAGGGAGACAAGGGCGCGCTGCTGACCCATTACGGCGTGAAGAACGCCGAGCCCGGCAAGAATGTGCAGATCCTGATCAATCCCGCAAAAGGATACAGGATGAAAGAAGGCACCCTCTTCGTGCGTTACAGCACGAAGGATTCCGTTGCCAATGTGCCGGTGAGCGCTTCTCAGGATGGGCGTTACTTCTTTACCGTGCCCGCAGGCGTTACTGCCGACGGCCTGACATTCTTCTGCGAATGGGAGGAGATTCCCCCGTCTCCCAGCACGGCCCCCGCAGCCACCGCCGCGCCCCAGTTTGGCAACAGCGCGGCCCAGGTGACCGGCGCGCTGGCGGTCAGCGTGGTGCTGAACACCAACAGCGCCGTGATCGGCGACAGCGACAGCCAGACCTCCGATCCTGTGATCAGCGCGGGCGGAAAGCTGGATGTGAACGCCACGGAAAGCACGGCGGTCAAAACGATAGCCGACGGCACCGGTGCGACCAAGCAGGAGCAGGATAAGGAAGAAGCGAAGGAAAAAACAGAGAAAAAAGAAGCGGCCCGCGACATCAGCTATGCCAACGGCAGCAAATATATCATTAAATTGGATGCGGTCAGCGGCGGCAAGGTGGATTCCGCCGCCTCCGACAACAAGATCACCCTGACCGCCACGCCGGACGCGGGCAAAAAAGTGCAGAGCGTGGTCGTGACTTATTTCAACGGGCGCGGCGCGCAGCGCGAGGCGGTTCTGGAGCCCAACGCGGAAGGGAAATATGTGCTGATCCTGGAAGGAACCGACGCCAATGTCCTGGCAAAGGACGGCTCCACCATCAGCGTGGCGGTCAAATTCGTCGAGGGCCCCTCCGTGGAGCCCGGATCCTCCACAGGGACGTCCTCCGCAAAGGAAACGTATGTGGCGGGCTTTGGCAACACCATTCAGATCTCCAAGTCCGGGAACGCGGAGTTCAAGCAGCTGAGCAACAATGAAACCACCGGCGACGCGAAATATGTATTTGCGGTGGGTACCGTGGGAGAAGGCTATAAAGCCGTGCCCACGGTGAAGTATACCTATACCAAGAAGGACGGAAGCACCGTAACGGAGAAAATCACCGCCACGGAAGCAACGGAAAACAAGTATATCCTGGATACGTCAACGCTCAAGGATATCAAGCCCGGCACCGCTGTGGCCATGACCGTGGATTTTGCGGAGGATACCCGGAAGATCAAGAGCGCGGAAGTGGCGAACGGCACCCTGAAGATCGAAAAGCTCGTCGGCGCGAGCGGCGAAACAGCCGAAGCGGAAAGCGTCAAGGCCGGCGACCAGATCATCGTCAAAGCCGAACCCAAAGCCGGCTATAAAGTAAAGGATACGCTGAACCTGACCTATCAGGCAGGCGAAGGCGGCGCGGGAGAAAAGACGGTAGCGCTGACCTACGACGAAGCAAAGGGCGGCTACGTGGGAACCGTTCCCAACGACGTTCCGGAAAAGATCGGAACAGAGGACAATGTTATCAGGGTGACCGGCGAGTTTACCGCCAAGGGCCCCGCTGTGCGGACCATCGCGGAGGGTACGCAGGCGGCTGATTTCACCCTCACCCCCTCCGAAGAATACGCGGAGGACGGGGACGCTGTCAGCTTCACGCTGAAAAAGAAGGAAGGAGCCTCCGCCAATCCGGAGGACTACTATATCAGCAAGGTCACCGCGAAAGCGTATAAGGGCGATCAGGAACAAACTGGGGTAAAAATCGAGGTCAGGGAAGAGGAAGACGGCTCGTTCACCGTCAAAAGGACGGACGGCGGAAGCGGGGGCTTTGATTTTGATACGCTTCAGCTGACCGTCACAGTGGAAAACCTCCCCATCGTGGTGACCGCCGACAGCACCGTCATCCACGGCTCGGTGAAGGCACCGGGCTACACCAAAGGAAACCGGGTGCTGACGGCGACGGTGACCGCGGATAAGGGCTACCGGGCCAAGAGCGGCACGGTGAAAGCCATCGTCAGGACCAAAGCGGACGGCAAGGTAAATGAAACCACCGTGTTTGGCGAAAGGAACGACGACGGCACGTACAGCTTCCCCATCGCCCAGGGAACGCCCGACACGGCTGCTATTACCGTGACCGCGGAATTCGAGCTGGGCACAGACGACCCCAAAACCGCCTCCGTCAGCGCGGGCGTGTCCGTCGCGGTGGGCGTGGTGCGCGGCAAAAACAACGCCCTGATCAAGAGCGGCACCATTGAAAGCGGAAAAGGCGTGTCCGTCCAGGCCGACACCAAGAATGCTGAATCCACCGTGAAAACCACCGCGGGTTATTCCGCGGGCAATATCGGCGTCGGCGGCGCTGTCAGCGTCAATGTGTCGGCAGCCAAGACCAACGCCAAAATCATGAACGACGCGGCGATCACCCTGAGCGGCGCGCTGGATGTGAAGGCCAACGCCGCCGTGACCTTCGACACCGAGGCGGACGCTTCCGGCGCGAAAAAAGCCGCGGCCACCGGCGTAGGCGCCGGATTGGCCGTGGCCGTGACCGGAGCCGACGCTGTGGCCGCGATTCAGGATGACAAGGTTCAGGACGGCAAGTTTGTCCCGGTGATCACGGTCGGCAAGAATTTGACCGGCGTCACCGTCATCGCCACGCAGAAGGTGGCGGATACCGTGTCCGGCAAAGCCGGTTCCGCGGGCGGCGTGTCGGTCACGCCTTCCCTGGCGCTGGATATTACGGGCACCGACACCCAGGCATATCTGGGCAAGGGCGAAATGCTCAGCCTGGATACCCAGGAAAACCTGGAAAAAACCAGCGCGCTGAAAAACCTGGTGGTATTCGCCCGCACCGAAGCCGCCCATACCATCAGCGCGGACGCCACCGCCGCGGGCGATAAAGCGGCTGTGGGCGGCAGCTTTGGCATCAGCATTATCCACGACAGCGCCTCCGGGCAGCTGAGCCGCAGCGTCATGGCCAGCGGCGTGTATATTGGCGCGGAAACCGAAAGCACGGCCAAGAACACTGCCAACGCAAGCGCCAAAGGCACACAGAGCAGCGACAGCAAGGGAAAAGCCGATAAGCAGTCGAACAAAATGGTGGGCAGCGCCGCCGGCCTGGCCAAAGTGAACGGCGCCAAAGGCGCGTCCGCCTCTACCGCCATGGGAGCGACTGCCAACCGCCAGCAGGCCCAAACCAGCGAGGGAAGCGTCAGCGTGGCCGCGGGCTTCGTGCTGAACATCTTCAAGACCGCCGCCAACGCATTGTTGGACGGCGGGGACATGCCGCTTACCGTTACAGCGGTCCGCAATCCGCTGCTCAAGCCCAAGAACGGCACCAATCCGTATGAGAAAAACATGAACGGCGCGGTGCGTGTGGTTTCGCTCAACCGCACCGTAGCTGAAATCAAGGCCAACGCCTCTTCCGCCGGCGGTTCCGTGGGCGTGGGCGTCGGCGTAGCCATCAACATATTGAATATCGACAACAGCGCTTTGATCGGCAGCGTGAAAATCGGGGCCGATTCCCTTGACGTGCGCGCCGTCGTAACCCATGCCTCGGGCACGAAATCCAGCAGCGGCAAGAAAGATGATAACAGCGACCAGGGCAGTGTCCTGATCAAGAAGCTGAAGGATCTTTTGACAGAAAAGATCAGCGACCTGTTCAACGAGATGGGCCTTTTCCAGTACAGCGACAAGATCGCGGGCGGTGTTTCCGGAATCATCACCGACGTTGTGAACGAATTCGCGACCACGCTGCTGGCAGGCACCGGCGTTGAGGGCCTGCTCTCCGTCGATCCGAAAACGTATGAAACGCAGTGGTCTTCCAATATGCGGGATCTGCGGGAGATGGTGAAAAAAATCCCCGACGAGATGCTGAAAAAGGCCGAAAAGTTCGCGGATGCCGTGCTGGGAGAGGAAATCTTCAGCAATCTTTCCGACAAGGAAAAAGAAGAAGTGATGGCGCTGTTTGAGGACGCCATCAAGAATAGCTTTGTGCAGCCGGCTGAGGATATTGGCAAAACCATTCTGAAAAACGGCGTGACAAAGCTGGGCGAGCTGGTGCTGGAAACGATCGAGAACGGCCTGACAGGCAAAGACTTTGACGAAGCCGCTTTTACGGCAGGCATCGAAAGCGTGTTCTCGAATTCGCTGGAGGAATTGAAAACCAAGTTTGAGGACCTCGCCTGGGAGCGCCTGGCTGCCGGGCTGAGCACGATCCTGCCGAATATCGACAAAAAAACCATCCGGGATGAGGAAAAGGTAAAGGAAGCCGCCCGGAAATTCTTTGAGGACACCGTCAACAATATGGCCCAGACCGCCGTGGAGAAGCTGACGGTGGGCGTAGTGGACCTGGATGCCTTTATCAAGTTCGTTTCCCAGGGCAATTTCGCGCAAAAAGTGGAAACGCAGATGCGGGACGCGTTCAAAAAGAGCGGGCTGGCGCTGACCACGGAATCGCTGGATCTGCTCACCGAATGGCTGGATGTGAAGCTCAAGAAGGAAGACGTGTCCGGCAAGCATGTGATCCGCACCGAAGCCATTTCCGGCGCGGGCGCGTCCAAGGTCGGCGTGGCGGGCAGCGTGGCCGTCGCCGTGATCAACGGGACCACCGAAGCCAGGATCGGGGATCTGGCGGCGGGCCTGGCCGACGATGATATGAAGGCGGCTGGAGCCGTCACGCTGCTGGCCAGGAACGGCCAGAAGGTGGTCACCACCGCGTCCGGCTCGGAAAACGCAAAGGGCGAAGCGGACGCCAATACGAGCGGGGCGAAAGCCTCCACCGCCGACGCGTCAAGCGGCGCGGGGGGAGAATCCACCCTGAGCATCGGCGGCAGCAGCGCGGAGCAGGCCACGGAAACCGTCAAGCAGACGGATAAATGGACCATCGACGATAAGGAATATACCGTCAGCGTTACGTCCAACAAAGGCGGAGCCTATACCTACAGCGGCGGAAGCTCCCTGAATCTGGAAGCGGGGGCCGGGTTTGACCTGCCTAAGAAGGTGTCGTACAGCTATACCGACAAAGACGGCAAGAAGCGCACCAATGAAAAAGAAATAACCGTTAAGAACGCGGAGCAGGGCCTGGGCACCGTTGAGCTTGACGTTCCCACGGATATCAGCAAGGATCAGCTGGAGATCGAAATCAGCGTCGTGTTCGCTTCCACGCTGTATACCATCAACAGCAGTACGGGCGGCAGCGCCAAGGCCGCCGGAAGCGGAAACGAAAAGACCGTCGAGATCACCGCGGCGAAGGGCTACAAGCTGCCGTCCACCGTTACTTATTCTTACGTTGACAGCGAAGGCAAGGAGAAAACCGACACCGCCGACGTAACCGACGGCAAGTTCTCCCTCGTCACGCCCCGCACCCTGAAAGCGGGCAAAAATGAGGTCAGCTACCGGATCGACTTTGAGGAGGATCTCAAGGCCGTCGCGAAGCCCGCTTCGGAAGAAGGCGCCACCGTCACCGTGCAGGTGGAGGGAAAAACCAATAAGGGAGACGGCTCCACCGAGGCCAAGGAAGACGACCTGGTGATGGTTTCGGTCAAAGCGCCTGAGGGCAAAAAAGTCAGCAAGATCACCTATACTTCCCAGTCGGGAACCAAAGAAATCATTACGGTGGACCATACCACCGATTCCGAAACCGTATATTGCTTCCAGATGCCCGGCGAGGCGGTCACGGCCATCAACGTGACCTACGAAGAAATCGTAAAGAAGGCCGGCGCGCAGGACGGCTTTATGAAGCATACCGCCGGCGGCAAGGAGTACACCTTTAATCTTGACGCCGTCACCGGCGGCGAGGTCGTTCAGGTGAATGAGGAGAAGATGCAGGGCCAGCTGACCGCCGACGAGGTGCACAGCCTGCCCTCCGCCATGGCCATTTCCTATCAGGACAAGGACGGCAAGGAACAGACCCGCTCCATCAGCGTCCGCCAGGAGGACGGCTTCTTCGAGCTGTACGTTCCCGATGATATCAGTGAGACGCAGACATCCATCACGCTGAAAGCCGCGTTTGAAGAACAGGCGCAGGCGCAGGACGCCGACCAGAACCAGGCCAAAAACGGCAAGGGCAAGACCGTGGGCGTCGGCGCGGCGTTCGCCTTTACTTACGGCGACGTGAGCACGGAGGCTTCCATCGGCGAAAACCGCGGCGTATCCGCCGGCACCCTGGATATCCGGGCGCAGGCGGAGCGGAGCGTGAAGACCTCCAGTGTGGCGGGCACCGATCCGCTGGCCAGAACCAAGGATAAGACGGCGGCCAAGGATATTTCCGTGGACGCTTCCGCCGCCGTCAACCTGCTGGACAGCAGGCTGGCCGCAAAGGTGGGCGAGGGAACCTCCATCGTCACCACGGGCAAAGACAGCATTGAGGCTGACCCCGAAGCGGCCAGGAAAGCCGAGGATAAGGCCAAGAAAGATTTTGAAACCGCGATGGCGGAATACAACTATCACTGGAGCAAGGCGGAAAAGGCGGCCAAGAAAACCGCGGAAGAAAAGAACGGCGGCAAGGCGCCGTCAAACTTCTCCGATCTGTTTACGGCGCAGTACATGAACGCGCATACGGAGGAGGAATACTACGCCAACCGCGACGCCATATACGTCACCAAAGAACAGTATCTGGCCGCAAATCCCAAACCGGAGCAGGAGGACCCGGTCATTGAAAAGGCCAATTTCCTGCTGATCGCCAAAGAAAACGGGAAAACAGAAGCCAACGCCAGCAGCTTCGCCGTGGGCGGGGCCACCGCCGTAGGCGCGGCCGTGGCGGTGAACATCATTGATACGGCGATCGATACCGAATTCAGCGGCATCGCCGAGCTGCGCAAAGGCTCCGCCTATATCCGGTCCTTTAGCGCCAGCGAGGACGTGAGCAACGCCATGGCCACCGCCATGGGCGCGGATATGGTGCGCTATACCGAGAAATTCAAGAAGGGCGAAGAAGCCCTTGACACAGACATCAACAAGGTGACCGAAGGCACCATTTATGACGACATGACCGCCAGCCAGGAGAACGGTACCGGCGGCAAAATCAATAGGAAGCTGGACAGCGAAGGCCAGAAGAAGGCCGACGGAAGCGGAAACAAGCAGGATACCAACAAAAAAGCGCCGCTTTCCACCAACGTGCTCAAATCACAGGATGTTGACAGCGCCACCAATACCAAAGGCGGGAACGGCGAGATCCAGAAAGCAAGCGAGAAAGCCGGAGCCGCCAGCGACGAGGAGCTGGGCGCCAGCGGATCGCAGCAGGAAAGCCAGAAGGTGCAGGTGGCGGCTGCCGTCGGCCTGACCGTCAGCAAGCATATCGCCAGCACCGGCGTAAGCGGCACGATCATGTCCGCCGGGGGCGCGAAGATCCTGTCGGGCAATGAGGGCAATTTCCGCACCCTGGGCACCGGCGCGGCGGTTTCCCTGGCAAAGAACAGCAACTCCGTCGCCATGGGCGTGGCGGTGAGCGTCAACCGCAATGAAGCCAATACCGAGGTATCGGGCAGGATCACGGGTGTCACCGTGGAAGAGAAAACCGCCGCGGGGGACGTGACCGTCGCTTCCGCGCTGACCCAGAACACCACCGGCAAATACGCCGGGCTCATGGCGGCCCAGGCGCTGGCCGGGTCTGTCAGCGGCGCGGGCGGCAAAGCGACCGTCGCCGGGGCGGTCTCCGTCCTGGTCAGCGACGCTAAGACAGCCGCCCAGGTGAAGGAAGATTCCGTCATCGACGGCAAAAAGATCGATATTGAAGCCACCGACAAGAGCAAGCTCGCCGTCCGGGCGGGCGGCGTCAGCGTGTCCAAGGGCAGCAGCGTGGGCATGGGCGCTTCCTTCGCCGTCATCGTCAGCAGCAACGAAGTGGAAGCCGGGATTGGCGACGGCGCGCAGATCACCGGCAATAAGCTGACCCTCCTTGCGGACAAGCGCATGGTGACCTGGGACGACTATGTGAACCCCCTGGGCATGGACACCCTGATCACCGATTCCACCAATGCGGACAAGGACGCGGATACCGGCATCCTGGACATGAAAAAGACCAAGGACGGCAAGGGGTATACGGTCAAGGTGGAAGTGACCAGCGATGACCTGCTCAAGAGCGTGGATCTGCTGAACTTCCTGTCCGGCGCGAATTATTACGCCGAGGCCATCTCCGGCGCGGTCAACCCCGGCTCCACCGGCAAATTCACCGGCGCGGGCTCCTTTGCCGTGGTCACCTTCAACAATAAAGTGGCCGCCAACATCGGCGCGGCAAGGATCGACATTGCCGCGGGTGACGCGGAAAAGGGCGAGGACGGCAGCATGACCGTGGACGCCCGCAGCGGCTCCAATACCCGCATGATCGCGGGCGCGGTCAGCGTCGGCGCGTCCAAAGCCACCGCCGGCCTGGATATTGCCCTGCTCATTGATGGGGATACGGTCGAAACCAACGTCGGCAACACGGGCGATGACGAGGATACGCCCAAGGCCGAAGCGGGCAAAACGGCGGATACGGCGGAAAAACACGCTGTCATCAATGTGGCGGGCGATTACGCTCAGAACGCCAAGGTGAACGCCCATACCCAGCTGTTTACCGTCGCTGCGGCCATCGGATTTGGACAAAGCAACAGCGGCGCGGGCAGCTTGAACGTGATCGTGTCGAATCATTCCGCCATTTCCCGTGTGGGCAAGTACGCTGAAATCCACTCTTCCGCCGGAAAACTGGATGTGAAGGGCGAAACCAATTCCGATCTGCTGCTGATTTCCCTCAGCGTGGCCGGGGCGGGCGGCACCGTGGCCGCGGGCGGCACGCTGGATGTGAACGTGGATCGGGCAAAGACCAAGGCGAAAATCGGCGAACACGCGCAGCTCACCGCCGCGGAGGATGTAAGCGTCAAAGCGCTGGACAGCGAAAAGCTGGTTTCCGCCATCGCCTCCGCTTCCCTGAACACAGGCAGCGGGCATTCCGTGGCAGGGGCGCTGGGCGTGCTTTACACCGGCTCGGATACCGCCGTTTCGGTCAAGGACGGGGCGAAGCTGAAGACCGCATCCGGGAATATCAGCCTGCTGGCCAATTCGGATTCCGTTTTGGTCAACGGCACGCTGTCCGTGGCCGCCGCCTTCAGCGGCAACGCCATCGGCGCTTCAATCAACGTCAGCATTTTTGACCGCAATGTCACGGTGGACAGCAAAAACGCCGTGCTTGAAAGCGCGTCGAATATCGTTTCCCAGGCGCTGGCCAGGGATGTGACCGTCCTGGTTACCGCGGCGATCGGCGCCACCGGCGCTCAAAACGCCATTTCCGGCGCGATCCCGGTGGCTGTATCCGGCAGCACCATCAAAAATACGCACGAAAACCTGAACGCAACGGCGGGCGGCAGCATCGGTATGGAGGCGGACTACCATGCCCTGCTGGTGGACGCCGCGGGCAGCATCGCCGTGACCGGCGGCACCGTGGGTGTCGGCGCTACGGTTTCTACCGCGGTTTATAAGAACAATATCATCACGACCCTTTCGGATACTTCCTCGCTGGCTGCCGGGGCGAATAAAACCGTCGAGCTGAACGGCGGAAGAACGGTCCAGGGCATTTATATGGGAGCGGCCGGCAAAGAAAGGATGATCGTTGCCTCTGTTTCCGGCGCTGTTTCCAGCAGCGTGTCCGTAGGCGGGGCGGTCAATACCGTGGTGGCCAGGAACGTCGTCACCGCGGACGCGGGCAGCGCGTCGCTGGCAGCGGGCGGGAATTCGCCCCTGGGCGACGTGATTGTGAACGCCGTTGACGACGCGGGCCTGTACAACTGCGCGGGATCCCTGTCCGTGTCCGGCAGCGTGGGCGTCGGCGCCACCGTCGTGACCCTGGTGTTTGCCCAGGAGGTGGCCGCGCGGGCCAAGGGAACGATCAGCGCGGGCAACGACGTGCGGGTGAACGCCGAAACGAAAAACGACCTGTGGCTGCTGGCCGTTACCTTCTCCGCCAGCGGCAGCGCGGCTGTGGCAGGCGGCGTGAACGCCATGGTGTTCCAGAGCAAGACAGACGCGAAGCTGGGCGGCACCGTTCAGGCGGGCAACGACGTGCAGGTGAAGGCCAACGCGGAGAACATGCTGATCAACGCGGCGGCTGCCATTGCCGGTTCCGGCAGCGCTGGCGTGACCGGCGTGGCGCTGGTGACTTACTTCAAGGGCGAAACCGCCGCGAAGGTTCTGGGCAGCGCCCAAATCATCAGCGGCGGCGGCGTAAAAGTGAACGCGGATTCCAAGGAGTTCATTACTGCCGACGCGCTGGGCTTGTCCGGCGGCGGCGCAGCGGGCGTGGGCGGCACGCTCGATGTGATCATCTCCAAGGTGGTCACCAAAGCCGTGACCGAAGCGGGCGCTTCCGTCCAGGCGAAGAAAGCGTTCGATGTCAGCGCCACAGACGCCTATGACCTGTATGCCATCGTTGCTACTCTGTCCTTTGGCGGCGGCGCGGGGGTGGGTGTTACGGCCCTCGTTTCCGTTGCCCTGGGCACCGTGGCGGCTGAGGTGGGCGCGCAGAATAACATCAAGGCCGGAAAAGTGAGCGTGAAGGCCGACAACGCGCGCAACATCGTCACGGCGGGCGGCACGGGCAGCGGCGGCGGCGCGGCCGGCGTGGGCGTCAACCTGACCGTGGTGGTGGCTGGCGCGAAGATGAACCAGGATGCGCACGACACTTTGTACGGTAATAATGTGTTTAACTACAAAGAGTCCGATGCAAAAATCATCGCGCTGGAAAAGCGGGGTGAAACTTACTACGCATATAACGATGAGACCCAGAAATACGATCAGGAATATACGGTAACGGACAGCAGCAAACTGTCTTCAGATGGAGAATTGTACAACTACATAGCGTCCGATGAAAAAACCATCACGCTGGAAAAGCGGGGTGAAACTTATTACGCATATAATGATGAGACCGGGAAATACGATCAGGTATATGACGTAACGGACAGCAGCAAACTGTCTTCAGATGGAGAATTGTACAACTACATAGAGGCCGATGCAAAAATCGTCGCGCTGGAAAAACGGGGTGAAACTTATTACGAATATAATCAAGAAACCAAGAAATACGATCAGGAATATACGGTAACGGACAGCGGCAGACTGTCTTCAAGCGCCATGAAGCCCGAGGATCAGATGGAAGGCGCATTCGGTAAAGATACCAACAGTGAAGCGAAAAATTATTGGTCGGAGAAAGACAAGAAGGAAATGACGCTTGCCCTGGAGGGCGACGAGCAGCGGCCCGGCAGTACGGACTATTCCTCCTACGGCCAGGGCAACAGGACCTATGAAGTGCCGGATGAAAACGTAGCGCTGTTCATCAAGAAAGGGAACACATACGAATCCGTCACCGCAGAGCAGTTCCACAATAAGGATTACGAGCCGGACTATCCGAGGTACTATCAGGATGCTGAATCCGGCGAATATGTGGCCGCAATCGCCACCGTGGACACCGCTGTGTTTGAAAACACCGCCGATGGCGGGAACGGGACAAAGCTGAAAGCGTCCCCGGTCAGCGACGGTTCAAACGCCGTTTTGGCCGACGCTGTTAGCGCCGTGATCAAGAGCGGCACCGCAGTGGAATCCGGCGGCGACATCGACGTGCTGTCCCAGGATCATCTCAACGCCACGATCATCAGCGGCACCGTGGCTGTGGGCGGCACCGCGGGCGTCGGCGTGGGCCTTACGGTCGGCGTGCTCAATTCCAATGTGCAGGCCCTGGTGGATCAGAATGTGGCGCTGGAAGCCAAGGGCAATATTACCGTAAGCGCGGCTTCCGGGTCCGAAGCGGGCAAAGCGGAGGACCGGCTGGGCAAGCTGTCCTTTATGAATGACAGCAACCCCATGTCAAAAGATAATGTTACCAACAGCAACAAACAGGCCGCAGACCAAACCGGGGATGACGGTTCGGCCTCCACTGTCCGCATGATTTCCCTGACGGGCTCCGGCGGCACGGTGGGCGTAGGCGTCAGCGGCTCCGCCCTGGCGGTGTTCTCCAATGTATCCTCGGAAATGAACGGCACGGTCTCTGAGGCTGAAAACGTCGATGTAAACAGCGCCATGGACTTTGGCCGGGTACTCACTGCGAATCTGATGATTTCCGGCGGTGCCGTGGCGGTCAACGTATCCCTCGGCATGGCGTATTTCAACGGCGAAGCGAAGGCGGCTGTCGGCGACAGCGCCAGGATCGCCGGGGTGGCTGAATCTGTCCGTGTGAATACCTCCGGCAGTACCGACGCCACCGTGGCTTCGGCGTCCATCGCCGGCGGCGGTGTGGCAGTGAACGCGGGCCTTGCGCTGGCGATCAACCGCACTGCCGCGCGGGCGTTCATCAGCAAGGACGCCCTGCTGGATGTGCCCGACGCGCATGTTGCCGTTTCCCACGACTTTAGCAGCGACGCCAAGGCCCTCATCGTTTCCGTGGCTGCGGGCGGCACGGCTGTGGGCGGCACAGTGACCGTTGTGATCAACAAGCTGGACGCGGCTTCGTATGTCGGCGTCGATCCCGCCAACGCGGACGGCAAAAAAGGCAGTGGCGGCGTGACGGCCAAATCCCTGGCTGTAAACGGCGAAGCGTCCGCCGACGTTCAGGTGACCAGCATTGGCTTTGGCGCGGGCGGCATTACCGTCAACGCCGCCGTGGGGCTGGGCTTGAACTTCGTCAGGAATATTGCCGCAGTGAACAAAATGCCCGTCGTCCTGACGGGAAAAATGGAAACCGCCGCCGTCCTGAAAGGGGAAACCAACGTCATCGGCACAGCCATTGGCACGGGTTTTGTCGCGGCAGGCGCAACCATTGACGTGGCCTATATCGGCAGCGAGAACCGCGCCCTGGTGGACACCAGCGGCGTGGCCATCCATGCCGCCAGCATGGAAATCAGCGCGGGCAAGGACGGGGCTCTGTTCAATCCCAAAGCGACGGCCCTTGGCGTCACCGGGGCGATCGGGGCCGGAATCGCGGCCAATATCAATCTTGGCCTGGCCCTGAATAACGCCGCCAACAGCGCGAAGCTGACAGGCAGCGGCTCCGTAGCGCTTCTGGGCAGCGAAGAAGAGAACGGCCTGTCCGTGAAGGCGCTGGGCGTGGCGCAGTCCTACGCCGCGCTGTACAGCGCAGCGGCGGGCAGCGCAGCCGTCAATGTGTCCCTGGCCTTCTCCTGGCTGAAAGCCACCCAGGAAGCGATTGCGGATCTGGACGGAAGCCTGACTGTGCAAAAGGCAGCGCAGGACGGCGGCACGCCGTCCGCGGCGCCGGTGATGGTTTCTTCCGTCCAAAGCGAAGTCGATACGGTGAACAAGTACACCTTCAAAGACAGCAGCGGACAGAATGAGCAGACCATCAGCATGGGCGACGATCTGGCCAAAGCGTATCTGTTTACCGCCGGCCTTGGCGCTGTGAATGTGAACGGCAGCGTGGCGGCGGTGATTTCGGACAGCAATAATATCGCCAGGCTGTCCGCGAAAAAACTGGACGCGGACACGGTAACCCTCGCCGGCGGCGGTAAATCCGACGCAACCATCACGGTCGACAACGTCAGCCTCGCCATCGTGAGCGTGGATCTGCTGATGGGCTTTGCCGTTTCCAAAGGCACATTCGATACCAGCGCGGAGGTAAAAGAGGGCGGCGAATGGAATGTCGCCAGCCTGTCGCTGGATAATACCTATGTTTCCAAAGCGAACAGCACCGTCAATACCGCTACCGGCGGTATCACGGCGAAGGTGGTTTCCGTCGGCATCAACGCGGCGGTGGCGATCAACAGCACCGACGTATCCACCGCTGTCAAGGGCTCGGGCACGATCAACACCAACGGCATGGTGAATGTAAAGACCGTGGCGCAGCATCATGAGGAAACGCCCAACCCCAGCGCTGTCGCGATCATCAAAACGCCCGCTGTGAACCTGCGGGCGCTGGATGCCACGGCCAATGTGACCGTTGCCGAAAACAAGGTCAGCCAGAAGAGCTATGTGGAGGGCGTGTCGATCAACCGCGCGCTGGATACGTTCGCGCCGGCGCTGAGCGTCCAGTCCCAGATGGAAAACACCGGCGCCGTATCCGAAACCGGCCTGACCTCCAGCGGCGGCGTGGATATCAAACTGATCGGCGGTGAGCTGAACCTTGCGGTGGCAGGCTCCGAGAGCGTCAACCAGGCCTACATCAACGGCGGCAGCTTTGATATGGGCGATGTGACCGTGAACGCCAAGACGGTTTCCAATGTCCGCGCGGAGGGGCACACCACCTTTGAACTGGGAGCCGTCAGCGTCGGCGTCATGACGACTTACGCCCGCTCAAAGGATGCCGTGACCGCGGAAATCCGCAACACGAAGTCCATGAAGGCCGACGGCAAGGTGGAAGTGATGGCCCTGGGCGACGGAAACGCCAAGTCAAAGTCTGAAAACGCGGGCAAACTGACGCTTGTTGATGTCGCGGAATCCTACGCGTACGCGGGGATCGGAAACGGCGGCAGCCGCCAGACGGTGAAGGCCGGTATTTCCTCCTCCAGCATCGAAGCTGCAGGCAACGTGTCCGTATGGGCGGATAACAAAGGCGCGGCGACGGCATCCGTGGAGAAGGGAATCGAACTGGGCTTCGTCAACGGAAACGCCGCGCGGCTGCCTACCGCCAGCTACATGGAAACAGACGCATATGTGAAGGAGTCCTCCGTGATTTCGGACGGCTCGATTTCGGTGCGCTCGCAGGACCATCAGAACGCGGTCAGCGAAGCCAACGGCTTATCGGGCGGCATCATTTTCAACGGCAGCGTCACCATGGGTGAAAACATCGTGGATACCAGGAACAATATTGATATCGACGGCGTGCTGAAGGCCGGGAAAGCCCTGGAGATCCGCGGCAATTCCTACGCGACGATGTCCGCCAGGACCGTCGCCAACGGCGGAGGCTTCGTTTCCGAAGAATCGCTGAACGCGAAGAATACGCTCAGCCGCAGGGGCGGCATCACGGTGGCCGACCATTCCGAACTGTCCGCGTTTGACGGCAGCCTGGACATTATCAGCGAATTTGGCCGGGCATACGACGGAACCTACGACAGCATCAGCACGTATGCCAAGACCGTTTCCGGCGGCGCCCTCGCCTTGGCGCAGGTGAGCGACACCACCCGCGTCACCAGCACCGTTTCGGTAAACGTGGGCGGCGATGTGAACATCGAGGACCGCTTCGGTTCGGTCACCATCCGCGCCGACGCTTCCCAGGTTGGCCTGAAAGCCTACGGGCATGCCGATAATTCCGGCCTGGGCACTGCGCCCCATGTGACGACGGAAGTCAGGGTCGAATTGAACCCCACCGTGACCATCGGCGCGGCAGGCGCGGGCATGCAGACCAGGATCGAAGGCCGCAAGGTGCACATCAGCTCTGACGTTGAGGACATGGAAGAAACCATCGACTCCTATGCCAAGGGCAGCGGCGTGGGCGCGGATATCACGGCCACCAACTATGTGGGCAACCAGCTGAATGCGCATACAGCGATCGTCAACCTGAACGTGATCGGCCATGAAGAAGCGTACATCTACGCGTCCACTTTGCCCAACTATAAGACCGCCAACGTCGATTCGGAAGCGCGCGTACAGCTGAACGCCATGGGCAAGGCCACCGCCACGGGCAATCTGTACACGTACAACCGGAACACTGAGCAGAATGAAAGCAGCAAAGCCAACGCGGAAACCAGCATCAGCGGCGGGTTCCTGTATACGGGCGCGAAGCTGATCGTCGAAACCAAGAAATTCGATCAGGCGCGTGTCAACAACAAGCAGAACGCCGACGGTTTTGTCTCAAAGTATACGTATGCCGACAACGGGTTCGAAAGCAAAGCCAAGGCCGAGATCAAGGATAACGTTTACCTGTATCTGGGCAAGGCGGCAGCCGGCATCTATGTGGATGTCCGCAAGGACGGCTCCTTCCGCCAGGTGGGCCTGAAAGGCGGAGACAGCAGCATCAAAAAAACGGACGCGGGGCTCCAGTTCTCCAATATCGACAATTATCTGCCCGGCACCGCGAACCTGAGCGCCAACCTGGACGGCAGCGTCATCACGGTGTTCGACCAGTCCGTGATTCCCCACGTCACCGTCACAAATGAGTCCGATTATGATTTGACGTTCAAAAACGTGTTCCTGGAGAACGAGGGCTTTGTCAATCCGCGCGTGTACCATTACGGCGAGCGGATGACCGTCAGCGAGGTGCTGAAAAAGAATGAAAACGGCACTGCCCTGTATACGCTGAAGCATTCGTATTTTGATGAAGAACCGGTGATTGCATCCGACGGGAAAGCGCTGAAGCTGAACGGCGTGGTTCACGGCGAACAGCTGAATGTCACTTCCAGCGGCACGGGCGCGGTGAGGCTGAACGGCCTGGTGCTGCTCTATCACGGCTCGGCCAATTTCTCCTGGACCGGAAAAGCGGGCGGCGACCTGGTCAGCATCAACGAGGTGGATCCCATCACCGTGGACAAGCAGGACATGCCCAAAGGGGAAATCGCCATCCGCCCGCTGTGGGTCAATGAGCTGCACGTGGACAACGCGGCCCGGGTTTACGGGTTCAACCGCCAGGAAGTAACCAAGGAAGAGGATTTCTACCTTTGGATCGTCACGCCTGACCAGGATACGGCCAGCCCCGTCGTGCGCGCCAATGTGAACGACGATGTGTTTGTGTCCGCCACAGGCGACGTTCGCCTGAGCGTGGCGCCTATCATTGTGTATACCCAGATCGACAGCAAAAAGATCACGGAACTGGACAGGGAAGCGATCATCGACGTCAATAACAGCCTGAGCGTGCCGCCGACGATCGACCTGAATACCATTGAAACCGCGGACGGAAGCGTGTATCTGGTGCTGGAGGAAGGCCGCAACCTGTACTCCGTGGACGGCAGGATGATCACCATCCCGGTGCCCGGCACGCTGGAATACGACGGTGCGGCCGAGGTGCCGCTCAAGAACGCCTATACCATCACCGGCTGGGATATGCTGGCGTATTATGAAATCGCTTACGATCCCGCCTCCGGCGTGTCCACCTATCAGCTGCCCAACAATACGGTATTCTATATGGACGAAGAGGGCAACGTGCTCCGCATCGAAGAGGAAAACACGGAAATGCCCATCGGCGAAATCGTGTTCAAGCGGGATGAACAGGGCAAAGTGATCAGCATCCAGCTGAAAGAAGGCGTGGCCATCGACCTGCAAACCGGCAAACTGTCCGTGGAGCAGGATACCTCCTTTGAGGTGCTGATGGAGGCGGTGAAGGGCACCTGGCTGAATAGCTCCGGCCTGTTCGACGGAACCGGCGGAATCACCGTGCGCTTCACCGGCAGCGACGGCAAGGACAGGGACTATACCCTGGTCAAGACCGGCACAACGGGCAATGATGAAGATAGAACGTTCTGGTACAAGCTGAAGCTGATCACCCCCGCCGCCGGCGTTGTGGATGAAAACAGCTATATCGTCACATGGAGATTGGCAAAGGCCGCGGACGTGGTCCTTCATGACGAAGTGCACTTCTACTATGTGATGGAAAGCAGCGACTATATGTCCGGAACCAAGAGCGATTCCCTGCATAATCTGGATAAGGACGGGGATACGGAGGACGGCAAATACAGGACGGGCTTTACCAAGGATATGGCCGTGGCAAACTATTTGTTCGGATGGATCTCCGAGCGTGACTCCTATCTGAGTTACAGTAAACTGGTGATACCGGTCACTGAACAGGATAAAACTTCGTTTACCGCGTCAGGCTTCCTCGGCACCGACACGATGGTCAAAATCGAAAAAGTGGACGGCGGGTATAAGTATTCTCAATATGTTGACAATCAATGGGTAGAAATTGATGTCGTATCGACGCCCCTGGGCACAACGGTCAACAGTGAGAAGGAGGGCGCGATCTACACCGCGCTGAAGGGCGTTTACTGGAACACTTCGCTCAAGAGCACGCCGTCGGGATCCGCTTATAATCATACCCGCAATGAAACGATTTACAGCAACGGCAGCCAGGCGGGCAGGTTCGTGTTTACCGAGCCTTCCAAGTATAAGCCGTTCCACTATAATTGGTCCGATGCTTCGTATGATCTGTACACTTACTATTTCTCGTTCAGTACGATCAAGACGGAAGAGGTTTCAGCCATCCTTGGCTATGAATCCTACGGCATCAAGAACTATTATACCCCCTACGTGATCAACGACGAGGGGAAAGAGGTGGAGGTTGCTGAAACTGTCTTAGGGCATAAGCTGTATATTG
Organism: Clostridia bacterium; assembly: GCA_017550745.1. Classification (GTDB taxonomy): domain Bacteria; phylum Bacillota; class Clostridia; order Christensenellales; family Aristaeellaceae; genus RUG563. Next base: position 22,191 of record JAFZOG010000041.1, read on the forward strand.
AATCCGCCAAAACGGAAGACGCGCTGTCCGGGGAAACGCTGGATAAGCTGTATTACCTGAATGAAGACGGTAAAAGGATAGAGGCTGATTATGCCCGACATTACGACACGGTGGGAACCGGCGTATTCAGGCTGCAGACCAACGGCCAGGATATCGAATTGAAGGACGCCGATGGGAAATCCTACACGGGCGGTTACGACAAGGAGCATAAGAAGGATGACAGCAGCCTGCCCCAGGGTGTCACAATGTATTACGCTTTGCTGCTGGAGAAGGGCGAGGATGAGAGCTACAAGCCGGTGGCTGCCGAAACGGATGACGCCTACTGCGTCCGGATTACCGGAGACAACGAGATTGATCTTGTCCAGTTCTTCAACGAGCAGCAGATCGATTTGAACGCCGACACGAAAAAAGTAAATGTCCTGAAGATCAGGAACGGCGGCCAGACGGTGCCTGTGGGCGGCGATACGTACTGGACGGGCCAGGCGGATGAGAATATTAAGGTATCCGACGGCAGCACAAGAACCGGTACGCTGTACACCTGCTATGGCAGTGCCGCGAAGTATTTTGTGGACAAGGCGGACGGCCGGGTTTACAAAAACAATGATACCGCGGCGCAAAGCCCATGGGAGGCGGTAGAAGGTTCCCTGATCGCCGATCCGGTATTTGTGCTGCGGGTGAAAGCCTCGGAAGAAGCGGACGCGGAGATCGTCGGCAAAGACGGGGCGGGCAACGTATCTTCCCTCTGGACGGCGGGTGCGGCGGATTCGTTCACCGTGAATTCCTGGAAAGAGGAGGATGACGAATACAGAACGGTCGTAACAGGCGCAGCATACAATCAAGCCGCTGACAGCGGCGAGGTGCGTTACTTAAAGGGCGCGGCCGCCGAAGTCCAAAAGAAAAACAAAGCATCGGGCGAATGGGAAATTGACGAGGAAGAAACGGGCAAGCTGCAGGTGCAGGATTACGTTTGCCAGGACGATACATGGTCGCCCGTGGGCACGCTGATCGTCGATGAGGTGCTTCGCACGGCGTTCAAAACGAAGAAGTTTGACGGCGCCACCCCGACAGGCGAATATATCATCTCTGATTTTAACGGCTGGGTGCTCAGCACAGACTGGGACGCCCTGAGCAAACAGGCCTCGGAGACGGAGATCAAAACAGAGGGCACCACGTACTATGTGCTGGAGGACGGCAAGCTGCAAAAGCAGACGCCCGACGGCAAGTCCGTGCCCGCCCTGATCCGCGCGAAAATCATACAGAACAAGACGGAAACGCTGCTCAACGCTTTCTTCATTCCGCATTATTATGAGCCGGTGGAGGATAAGAACAATCTGTCGACCATAGAGCTGACGGAGGATGTGGCGGCTGACTACTGCGACGTGAAGCTCCCGCAGTCCTCCGAAGATCCCAATCCTGTCGCGGCGCGCGTCCGGCCCATCAAAGACAATGTGAAGAGCGAAGTGGTGATCGGCTCGGATGATAATCTGGTGCTGCGCTTCGGCAACTCCCGGATGACCGAGCAGGATGATTTCACGGCGCCGGTGATGGTCTTCAACGGCCCCGTCTTCGACGTGGATCTGAATACCACCGTTTTGCCCGACACCCACTACGTTGCCTGGCATGACGGCGAACAGTCAGTGGAGGATCTGACGTCGGCAGATGACAAACCCAGCTATCACATTACCGAAACCATGTACCTGACCAAGGATACCGGCCTGGTGGTCAATGTGAAGCAGGTGCTGGATCAAGACGGCAGGAAGAGCACGGAGTTTGCCGCCAAGTATAACGGCACGGTCTACGAATCCTTCAACAGCATCGCTACCAATCTGGAAAAGGGCAACGCGGAATTCACCATGAAAGAGCACCAGATGGTCATGCGTGAAATGCGCACCGACGTGATTGCTACGGACCGCAACGGCTCCTACTGGTACAGAGATGAAGATCCGGAGACAGGCGCGCCGATATGGACCAACGTTTTAGACAAGGGCGGCACCGTCGTGCATCATCCGGACATGGAGGAACAGTTCAAGGATGATCTCAATGTCAGGCGGGACGGCGTCGTTACGGTAAAGATTAAGGACGAGCTGTACCTTGACGTCCATTTCTCCAAGAACAGGGAGGACGCGAGCGACAGATATATCCTCTATTACGAATTGCCTCTGAAAACCTCGCTGGGCACCTCCTATGTGCTGGCAGGCTCCGACGGCACGGTGACGCCGGTCAAGAAAGCGGAAAGCCAGAGCGGAGGCGAAGAAGAAGACGACAACGATGATCAGGACGCTTTCACCCAAAAGCTGCTGATGTCTGCCCTGGGCGTCGAATACTACGCGCATACCATCAAGGCTGAGCTGGGCAATACGGAAAACCAGCGCAACGACATCACCGTAAAGCTCAAAGGCAGCAAGAGCAGCCTGCTGGACGGCGATCCGCAGGATACGGATGACGCGGATATCGACGCGGGAGAGACCGGCGACGTGACAATCCTCTCGGACAGCAGGGGCTCCATCGGCACCCCGGAAAATCCGCTGGAGATCGTGGGGAAGAGCCTGAAACTGCTCGATTTGGACGGAGAGCCCGTCGTCCGCACCGATGCTTACCTCTATATCGTAAACGGCGATATCCTCATGAGCGGCGATATCGTAGTGAATAACGCGTTTTTGGATCTGAAGACCAAGGACGGCAGCGTCATCTTCGGCAGCAAAAAGGAAGACGGCACGTATGATTTGACGTATAACCTGAGTGTCGTCAACGGCGGCAAAGCCAGTATCGCCACGAACCGTACAGCCGACGGCGGCGTCAATCCCAACGCCGTGCGCTCGGGCAATATCGGCATCAATGCCCTGACGGTCAACGGCGAAGACGAAGAAGCGGCCCGGGAAAGCACAGCCGTTCTCAACGCCGCGGGAAGCGTTGTCATGAACCGGATGCTGGCCGGCTCGGACGATACGGCCAAGGGCCGCGCGGATATCCGCACAAAGCTGGAGACCATCGTTCAGGAACAGGTGATCCTGCGCAACAATGCCACGGTCATCCTTGCGGCGCGCGACGACGCGGACGCCGAAGGCCAGGGCGTGAATTTCAAAGATATCGTGGAAGTGAAGGATTCCGCCCTCAGCGTGGATTATCGGAAGGAGTACGGCAATCTGACCGCCGAGAAGACGGTGACGCTGGAAAACAGCACCCTGGACATCAAGACGGCGGAGAACACGGAATTCAGCGAAAAGCTGATTGCAAAGGGTTCTGACCTGACGGTTGACGCGGGGCAGGATGTCATCGCGGGCAGCATACTGCTTTCCGATGGGACGGAAGCCCTCCTTGCGGCTGGCGGCAATTTCAGTCAGACGGCAAGCGGCGAGGACGGGATCGGCCTGCTGGCGGATGGTTCTATCCTCACGCTGAACGCGGGCGGAAACATGGATCTCACCCACGCAGTCCTTGAAAACGCCATCGGCAGCATGAACGCAGCGGGTGAATATACCGCCAAAACGGTGACTGTCTCCGCCTCCGCGCTGGATATCCGCGGCGACGCGGGCGTAAAGATCGTCAATGACGAAAACGACGGCCTGCCTGAACCTGAAGAGGGCTTCTATCCGGTCATCGACGTGCTGAACAGCCGGAACAGCCAGACCGTTCAGGTTCATGGCACCGTCAGGCAGCGGGGACTGAATATCTACAGCGCCAACGGCGGCATGGATTCCTCGGATGAAAACTACAACGTATATTATTGCGCGGACACGGGGGACACCGTCTATGAGAAGGACGGCGTCTGGTATCGCTTTATCTTCGGAACCGGCGAGCATTACGGCGAAGACCGGTTCGAGGCGGTCGGTCAGCCCGAAGCCATCAGCCAGTATGAGAACAAGGGCAGCTACGGCCTGTTTGTGTACAGCCTGGCATCCGACCCCGAATACTATGGCGAAGGCCAGCGCGTATACCTGGAAATGGAGAATAAGTACTTCTACCTCGAAGCGGGCGAACTGAAGGAATACGGGACGCTGGCGGAAGGAAAATCGGAGGACTACCACGATTTCTCCGGGAGCGGAGAGGCCGGCAACACGAAACTGTACAATCTGCGAAATGTGGGCATGACCAACAAATATGATGGCTGGAACGTGAAGAATTCCGATTTCCTGGTGGACGTGCTGGGAGACATCGACGTTCGTGATACCGTGAAGATGACGGAATCCTCCTCCAGCTTCATTTCTCGCGGCGGCTCCCTGACCGTAGCCGACTACTATATGGATACGGACGGGGACGGCATCGGGGATGTTGAGGAACAGAGCCTCTGGGAGCAGATCAACAGCCTGGCGGAGAATGAGATCGACCGAACGATCCGCATCGACCACGTGGTGGTGAATCTGTCCGGCATGGATATTTCCGTGGAGGAAGAATTCATCGCTTCCAAGACCTGGTACCTGGAAGGCAGCCGCCTGTCGGCCCAGGCGGAAACCGGCGTGCAGGTCATTAACACGGGCGACACAAAATCCACCCCGGCGGTGCAGGTGTTCTGGTCCAATGAAGATCTGGCCGTTCTCAAACCGAACTCCCAGACAGAGTTCATTGAGGATCTGGGGCTGTATATCACGGCGCGCAACGGCGGCGTGGTGATCATGACCCGGGAACACAGTAACAACGACGTCAACACCACTGATTTCTACGCCACCGCCAGCACCGTGGACATTCATGCCCGCGATCAGGTGATCATTCCCGAGGCGAAGATCAATGTGGAAAACGCCAGCAATACGCTGGGCGAAAGCCACTACTCCTATCCCAGGGGCGAGATGGGCTACGCCACCGACGGCGATACCGTGCCGCGCTATGACAGCGATACGGTGACCAGCGGGAAGATATTCAAGAGATCCGGCAATTACCAGGCCATGACCGAAGAAAACTTCACCCAGGCTGAACGCGCTTACGGATCTTCGATCAATATCAAATCCTCCGGCATGGTGGATACCAGCCGCGGGACGCCTCAGAACCCGACGCCCAACAGCCATGTGAGCATCGGCAACTGGACGGTGGAAGGCGCCAGGCTGAACGACGCGGCCCGGACGCTGAATGCGGGGCAGGGCCAGACCCATGTGAATATCACATCCCTGGGCGATATCAGCCTGCTGTACCAGCTGAACGCGGTGGATTCCGCCGCCCGCATCGCCCAGAGTGAGCTTGCGATTGCAGACGGCAGCCATGTAACGCTGACCTCTACCGAGGGCAGTGTGGTCATGCTGCGCGATTACGGCGATACTGCCAGCCTGGCGTCTGTGTTCAAGTACGCGAAGGGTGACCCTGTCGGGCAGAATACCACGGTTCCCGATGTGGTGATCACGGGCGATGCGGACACAGATACCCGCTCCGAGCTGACCGTGACCAGCGGGGATGCGCTGATGGCGGCGGTGATCCGCTCCAGGCTGGCGAATGTCTCGCTGCGCTCCACCAACAGTGACGTGCTGATGGATCTGGCCGATACTGAAAAGACCAGCCTGTCCGTGACGGCGGAGCGGAATATCGCGGCGCTGCACAAGGACAACAGCCCCTTGATCGCTTTCATGGACAAACGGGCCAATGACGGCGATGCCGGCCCCGTCGATATGCCAAAGGACGCTTCCGTCACGCTCAGCGCGGGCGGGGATATCGGTGAACGCGGGAATGACCTGCGTGTGGATATTCCTGAGACGCTGGCGCTGATGATCGGGCAGGTAACCAATCTGTTTGTCAGCGGCTTCAGAGCCAATGAAAACGGTGAACCGGCTCCTTACCAAATCAGCGAGGGTTACAGTTCCTCTCTTGCCAGGCAGGTCACGGGTGATTACGAGCACTACGATAAGGAAGAATACTATGCCCTTGCGCTGCAGCAGGCTGACGGGGCTGCCCTCGAAGCGGTATTGAAGGCGTCCGCCCTGCATGCGGATGAGCTGAACAAGCGGATGCAGGCTGAAAAAGACGCGCTGAATCAGGCCCAGGCCGCCATCAGCGACAATCTCAAGGCCATGGTTGACACAAAAGAATCGATCTTTGCCGTGTCCGAGCTGCGCGAAGCGGCCGTCACCGCCAGGAATCTTCTGGAGCCCGGGGACAACCAGAGGGCGGAACTGCAGAAAGAGATCACCACGTACGATACGCGGCTCGGCGCGGCGAAAAAGAAATATCAAACCGCCGAAGCCGCGGTGAGGGACGCCCGCGCCGCCGCGCAGACCGCGCAGGCCAATATCAGCCTGCTGCTCCCCGAGTACGCCCTCACGTACCGGACACAGGCGGAATACACCCTGCTGGGCAGCGCGCGGTCCGACGATCAGGCGCAGTGGCAGAAGGACGCGGAAGCGGCTGTCCGGAGCGCGGCCCAGGCTGTGGGAGCGGGAGATGAGGAAGGTGCCCTTCGCGAAATCGGGAAGGCCCTTGACGCGCTGGGCAAGGCGGACAGCTATTCCGAGGCATCCCTGGAACGGTCGATCCGGATGACCCAGGAGATCAAAGCGCTGGCCAACGCGGTCACCGGAAGCGGCGGACTGAACGCGGCGGACGCGCGCTATAACGAGGCGGCGGCGGAATACGAAGCCCGGCTGAACGCCAAGATCGCGGCGCAAAGGGCGCTGGAAACCGCAAAGCAGGAATCTCCCGCGTCGGTGAATGACGCTGAAATCGCGCTGGCCGAGGCCGAGAACGCGGCCAATGCGGCCAAAGCGGTACTGGAAGTCCGTGAAGCAGAAATGCTCCGGGCCGGGCAGATGCTGAAAACGGCCCGCGACAGCAGCGTCAGGGCGGATGAAATGGGCTATCTGCTCAGCAACACCAACGTTGATCCCGACGCCCGGACGCTGAACGTGGTGATCCGGCAGGCCAACGAGGGCGGAACGATCAACATCCGCAATGAAGGCGATATCAACGCGGCGATGGATCACGAAGCGGCTTCGCCGGATACAGCCGATATCACCATCGGTACTGTATACAGCGAGCGCGGCGATGTGAACATCGTCAATGAATTCGGCTCTATCCTGGCCGCCCAAAACGCGGATCAGGCGGAGAACATTCACGGGCGGGACATTTCCCTGCGTGCCCGGGACGCCATCGGCAGCGCCGCTGCCAGCCTTATGCTGGAAGAAACCGCGCATACGTCGGAGCTTGTGAGCAACGCTTACATGATCTGCGGCGCGGAGGAAACGGGAACGACGGCCTTTGGCGGCGCCGTGGCCAACCATGCCGCGCAGCGCTTCAATGAGGCGGACAAGCCGCACGGCAGCCTGTATACCGGCGCGTACACCGAAGTCGGCGTAACCATGATCGACGGGAAAGGCAATCCGGCGGCATGGAAGAGCAGCGCCGGCATCGTGGGCCTGCGTTTTGACACCCTGCGCGTGTATGATGAAACCAAGGGCACCACGGTGAACGCCGCTGCCGGAAACGGCGGGGTTTACCTGGCTGAAAAGACCGGCGACTTCGGCGCGGGCAGGATCAGCGCCGCCAACGGCGACGTGGTGCTGAACGCGCTGACCGGCCAGGTCGCAGCAAAGGATGAACGCCTTGCCGTAAACGTCGGCGGTGAAATGACCGTCAACGGCAAAGGCAGCGTAAACCTGACCGCCGAAGGCGGTCTGACGCTGCGGCTCAATACCGAAGCCAACCGCGTGGAGGTCAGCACCAAGGACGGAACCGCCGGAAACGTCACGGTGATCAGCACAGGCGTAAATCCCCTGACCGGCTCGGCCCTTGCCAACGGCAGTGTGACCCTTAAGAACGGCGGAGATATCGGCACCGGCGCCGAGGCGTTCGAAATCGACACGGACGAAGCGCATGGCGGCACCGTCACCCTGAAGGGCGCCAGCATCAACGTAAACAACGCCCGGGGCGGAATTGCCGTCAATGAGATCGTGGCCGGGAAAGACCTGGATCTGACCGTGGCCGGCAGCGTTTCCGATTCCGGAAAGAACGGGCTGGACGACATCTTCGGCTATGTGGCAAACGCGCAGCAGGCCGTGACGGCTGCCGAACGCGAACTGGCCGACCGGGAAAATGAACTGAATATGCGGGCCGCCCTGACCGACGCCTTAGGCGCGCAGAAGGCACAGAAGGAAGCCGACGCGGCGAAGGCTTTGAACAAACTGCTGACGGCTGAAAAGAGCGTGGAAGAAGCCGAAAAGAAGCTGACGGATGCCCAGGAAGCCGCCAAGAAAGCAGATCAGGCGCTTGAAAAAGCGAAGGCGAAGGAGCTGGCCGCCCAGGAGGCGCTGGCGAAGGCCGATGAAGGCCAGAAGGAGAGGGCGCAGGCCGCCGCGGACGCTGCCAAGGGAGCGGTGAATAAAGCCGAGGCCAAGGCAAAGGCCGCCGAAAAGACGCTGAACAGCGCCAAGAAGGCGGTAGAAAACGCCAAGGCCAGCGTTGAAAACGCCACGAAAGCGCTGGCCAGTGCCCAGGAAGCTGTACGGCAGGCGGAGGATGCGCTGAATGAAAACGGTTTGATGCGGGAAGCCGCCGCGGCAGCGCGGGATGCGGCAAAGGACGCTGTTGATCAGGCCGCCGAAGCGCTGCGGGTCGCCGAAGACGTGCTGGACGCCCAGCGGGATTACCGCGAGGCGCTGAACAATGCGGCGCAGGCGGACGGAAAGCTGCCGTATGCCGACGATATGCTTGCCGCCGCCGAGAACCGGCTGGGCGCTGCGGAACAGGTGCGGAAAGCTTACGCAGCGGCCGAGCGGGCCCGAAAGGATTTGGCTGAGGCTCAGGATGGGCAGAAAGCCGCCGCTGAAACACGGAAGGCGCAAGCGGACGAGGAACTGGCCATCGCGCTTAAGGCGCTGGAGGAAACCAGCCAGACGGTGGCGCTGATCGACGCCGCCCGGAACGCGGGAACAGCCGGGATCCTTGGCAACGACATCATGGAGCGCGTGAGAGATGTGCAGGCGCGCATGAATAAGGCTGTGGAAGCCCAGCAGTATCTGGCTGCGCATCCGGAGGATCCCGACGCCCAGGACGACGCGCAGAAAGCGCGGGACGCCCTGGCCGCAGCCAAGCAAATGCTGAATCGCCTGGCGGGCGTAAGCGCCGCCGCGGCGAAAGCGGAAGAAAGCATTTCCGCCAACGCGCAGGCGGGAGAGACAGTGAGAAATGCCGCTCAGGCATATAATGAAGCCGTTAAGAACAAGGAGAACCTGGAAGCGGCCCTGAAGGATGATACAGCGGCGCTGGAGGAAGCCAAGCGCGTTCTTCCGGACGCTGAAAAGGCGGCAGCGGAAGCCGAAGCGGATGCGGCGGGCCTGCTGGAGGTCTACGATAAAACCACCGGGGCAATCCAGAAAGAGGCCGGTATCGCCCTGGCTTCCGCCGTCAGAAAACGGGACCAGAAGAAACAGGAGCTGGAGGATGCCCTGCAGGCTGCAAAGGACTTTGAAGAGCGGGTGCAGACGGACAGTACAAATCTGGACATCGCCCGGCAGACCCTGGAAGCCGCTTTCGAGGCCAGGCAAAATGCCCAGGCCGATCAGGAAAGAGCGGAAACAGCGCTTCAAAACGCGCTGGCCGGCCTGGAGCAAGCGATGGCCGACCTGAACAGCGCCAGGGAGCTTTCCCAGGCTGCCGAAGCCGCCGCGGACAGAAAGAAGGAAAAAGAAGAAGCGCGGCAGACGCTGGACAAGGCGGAGGCGGCGCAGGAGACCGTCACAGGGCTGCTGAACGAACTGACAGGCGTTGAACAGGTAAAGGACCAGGCCCAGCGGGACTATGACAGCGCGTATACGGAATACCTCCTTTCCAACACGAATCAGCGGATTGCGGAGGAAGGCGCCAAGGAAACGCTGGACAACCTGGCCGCGCTGGATGGCATCACAAACACGCTTGAAAGCGCCAATGAGCGGATCCGGCAGATCCTGGCCCAGCTCAGGCAAATCACCGGAACGGACGACAGCGCAAAAGCCGCCGAAAACGCGCAAAAAGCTGTGGATGACGCGAAAGCCGCCCTGGACGCGGCCGACGCTGCCGCCCAGAGCGCTGAAACCGCGCTGGCCATGCTGGGCGAAATTCCTCAGGACAGGACCGGCACCAGCTTCCTCCGCACGGAGGGCGCCAAGTCGGCCGCCGCCGCGATTTTTGCGGGCGGAAACGCCAGGATTGTTTCCGGCGGCAGCGTCGGCAGCCAGGATGACGCGCTGACCATGGATGTAATCGGAAATATCAATATTCAGGCAAAGGATGACGCGGTCGTCCGGTCTTCCAGGAATATGAATCTGGACAGCGTCGTTGCCGGAAACAGCGTGGATCTTGCGGCCCATGGCAATATCACCGCCATGGGCGGCAGTCCCGCCGTCGCCGGGGATCAGGCAAAGCTTAACGCCATTTCCACCGGAAGCGAAATCTCCGTTATTTCCGGGCAAAAGGGCGCTCCCCTGCCGGTGAGCGCCAGGGAGATCGGCGCCCGCGGCGACGATGTGTCGCTGAAGATCATGGGCGATGTGACCCTGAACGACATCGTGGCTGAACGGGTGAACCTCGCTGTGGACGGCAATGTGTACCGCAACAGCGGTACGCAGATTGACGCAGGCATCCTGTCCATCAACGCCCGCGGCAATATCGGAACGAAGGACAATCCGATTCAGATGCATGTGGATGAGATCTCCGCCGTGGGATATAACATCTACATCAGCAACAAATCCGCCTTCCTGCTCGTGGATAAGATCACCGGCAATAACGTGGTGATCGACACCGCCGGCAGCATCAATACCAAACTGAAAGGAATGATCACCGCCCATAACCTGACCATCCGCGCGGGATATAACATCGGCACCGCCCTGCAGCCCATTCGGCTGACGGTGGATGGCGCGCTGATTCTCCGCTCGCTCTTCGGCGGCGTCTGGTATACGAATTTCTATACGCCTTCGGACGACGAGGAAGAAGAAGAGGCGCAGGAAGCGATTCACAGCGATTACGCATGGAGGCTGCTTGTGGATCCGATCACGAAAACGCAGGTGGCGGGCATGTTCGCCGAGGACGCGGAACTGCGGGTGACCAATACCGTTCACTACGTCCGTCTTAAGTATGCCGACCTGCTCAAGGATATCCCGGGATGCGGCTGCGAGAATCTGAGCGTATACAGCAAGGAATGCAGCGGCGCGGACAACGCGGAGGTCTTCAGGACGCTGATCGGCAGCGCGGGCCAGGAGAGTGAAAAACTCCTCTGGACCCTGATCGCCGACGGGAAAACAATGTTTGACTTCGCGCTGGGCATCTTCTCCGCCCACACCCCCGTATGCGAAAGCGAAATGCGCTTTGAGTTCGACGTGGCGGGCCTGGGCGGCGCTTCCGGCACGATGGAAGGCACCAGTGTATACGTGCTGGTGAATGTGGGCGGAAAGCTGATTTGTGTACGGGCCGCCGTGCAGGAAGGAAAAATCCGCATGACGCTGGATCCTTCGGACGGGCTGAACGTGGGCAACAGCTTCATGCAATTCGTGATCGTGAATGAAAAGACGTTCACGGATCTGTTTGAAAGCGGGAGCATGATTGCCTGCAGCGTGATGGACGAAAACGGCCGCGCCGTAAGCTCCACGAGATAACAATAACAAACGACAAAAAAGGAGTTTTCCACGATTTGAGTGGAAAACTCCTTTTAGGTTTTTGAAAAATCCTTGGGATGCATCGAAGGGCCGCGGCCCTTCGATTATAAATCCGCAGGGGCCGAAGCGCCCGGAAAACGGTACAGTGTACCGTTTTCAGCGTAGGCCGGGAGGCAGCCCAAGGCGGTCGCAGGCTGTCGAAATCTTTTTCGACAGCCTGCGGGGGATCATTGCATGAGTTCGTCGTACAGCCTTAAATATTTATCCGCGCTGTTGACCCAGGATACATCCTTAAGCATATTGCGCTTCACCATCTCGTCCCAGTCGCCGCGGCCGGTGAAATACACGGACTTGGCGCTGTTCACCGCCTCCAGCAGCAGGGAAGCGTCATACCGGTCGAAGGTGAAGCCGTTGCCTTCGCCCTGCTCGCCGCGGAAGGGCAGCACGGTATCCTTCAGGCCGCCGGTCTCCCGGACGATCGGCACGGTGCCGTAGCGCATGGCGATCAGCTGGGTCAGGCCGCAGGGCTCAAACAGGCTGGGCACCAGGAAGGCGTCCGCGCCGGCATAGATCAGGTGGGCAAGCTTTTCATCGTAGGAAATATAGGCGCAGACGCTGCCCTTGTATTCTCCCTCATAATACCGGAAGGCGTTTTCATACCGGGGGTCGCCTGTGCCGAGGACCACGAACTGGGTATCGCTGCCGACCATCTGCGTGAAGACAGCGTCCACAAGGTCCAGGCCCTTCTGATCCGTCAGGCGGGAAACGAGGCCGAGGACCATTTTGTTTTCATCCTGATCAAGCCCCAGTTTCTCCTGCAAAGCGCGTTTATTGATCTTCTTGCATTCCACGGCGTTTTCCGCGCCATACTTCGCGGCCAGCAGCTGATCTGCCTTTGGATCCCACTGGCCCACGTCGATGCCGTTCACGATGCCGCTCAGCCGCGGGCTGTGATACCTCAGGTGCGCATCCAGCCCTTCGCCGTAGGCGCCGGTTTGGATCTCCTGCGCATAGGTCTCGCTGACGGTGGTGATGCGGTCCGCGAAAGCGATGCCGCCTTTGAACATGTTGGCTTCCTGCTCGTTCCACTTCAGCACCGGATAATCGAACAGGTCGTCCCGCAGGCCGGACCAGTACTTCAGGTGCGGAATGCTGCAGATGCCCTGGAAACGGAGGTTGTGGATCGTCAGAACCGTCTTTGCCGCGCCCACAGGCGTATCCCAGAACTTGGTCCGCTTGTACAGCGGCACGAGGGATGCCTGCCAGTCATGGCAGTGGATGATATCCGGCGCCCAGTTCAGGAAGTTCATGATTGCCAGGGAGGCCTTGGAGAAGAAGCAGTACTTGGGAATGTCCTCCCACAGGCCCGTATACGGATTGCCCCAGTCAAAGAACTCCCGGTTCTCCACAAAGTCGTAGATGACGCCGTCCATTTCCAGTTCCATGATGCCCACGAAGAAGGTGCGGCCTTCCACCGTCAGGTCCATCATGAAGGAGCCCTTGTGCTCCATTTTTTCCTTGTATTTCTGGGGAATGCAGGCGTACAGCGGCAGGATGACCCGCACCTCGCACGCTTCCCCCGCCAGGGCCCGGGGCAGCGCGTACATTACGTCTCCCAGGCCGCCTGTCTTTACAAACGGATAGCATTCCGAACCGACGAAAGCGATTTTGCGTTTCTTCGCCATGAATTTGTTCCTCCGTTTCAATGGTTTTTATCGCTCCCCAAATGAATCATGATATGTCTGCGGGCTGGCTGGACGCGCATCCAAATCTTCGATTCAATGGGTGGAGCATGATCTTGTCCATCAGTACGCAAATGTATGGAGTGTGGGGATTCCAAGGAAAAAGCTGTTGGCTTTCTTGTATCTATAGTACCATAATAAACCTGATTTGACAAGCAATTTCTTTTTTGCGGTGCAGCGTCGGAGGGCAGTATTTCAGGATGAAGAAAAAAGCTGTGGACAATACGAGCTCCGATATGCTAAAATATCCGCAGCAAGAAAACATTCCCCTGCATCGCGCCTGACGGCAGATAAGCTGCTAATGATCCGGTTGGGAGGAAGAGCATTGACCCGTTTTGCGCAAGCGCTTCGCATGATCCTGCCCGTGATGCCGATGCTGTTCATAGGCGTTCTTTGCAGAAAAATGTAAGAAAATTGTTGCCCTCCCGACGGAGCAATCCGAAAAGCATACCACAAAGCCACACGCTCAACACGAATGGAGGAAGCAGGATGAACATTTTAACCCCGCCCATGGGCTGGAACAGCTGGAACACTTTCGGCGCGAACATTTCCGACAGCCTCATCCGGGAGACTGCCCGGGTGATGAAGGAAAAAGGGTATCTGAATGCCGGATACAATTACATCGTGATTGACGACTGCTGGAGCCTCAGGGAGCGTGACAGCGAAGGCCGCCTGGTTCCGGATCCGGAAAAATTCCCCCACGGCATGAAAGACCTGGCGGATTATGTGCATTCCCTGGGCTTCAGGTTCGGCATGTATTCCTGCGCCGGGGTGCAGACCTGCGCTGGCTATCCCTCTTCCTTCGACCATGAATTTGTGGACGCCTGCACCTTCGCGGGCTGGGGCGTGGATTATCTGAAATACGACTTCTGCAACTTCCCCGCCAGCGCGGACGGAAAGAACCGCTACGCCACCATGTCCCTGGCCCTGAAAGCCTCGGGAAGGGATATCCTCTTTGCCGCCTGCAACTGGGGCACAGACGCGCCCTGGCAGTGGATGAAATCCCTGGGCGCGCATATGTACCGCTCCACCGGGGACATTCAGGACAATTTCAAGTCCTTCTCCGGCATCGCCCGCTCCCAGCTGGAAAACTTCTGCATGAGCGGCCCCCAGTGCTTTAACGATATCGACATGCTCACGGTCGGCATGTACGGCAAGGGCAACGTGGCCATGGGCGAAGCCTGCACCGACATGGATTACCAGACCCAGTTTGCCCTCTGGTGCATGCTGGGCGCGCCGCTGATGCTGGGCGGAGACGTAAGGAATATGGGCGGTTTTTCCGAAAGCCTGGTGCTGAATCGGGGCCTGCTGCGCGTCAATCAGGATGCGGAATGCCGCGTGCCGTACCCCGTCTACCGGGGCCGGGTGCTCAACACGGAGTACGATCCTGAAACCGGGAACTGGTGGCATGAGTATCCGGACGCCGGCCTGACCTTGTTTAAGCACATGAGCGGCGGGGAATTTGCCGTGGGCTACTTCAACTTCGCCCCGAAATCAGGCGAGCTGCCCTTCATCTTCGCCGATGCCGGCCTGCCCTACGGAAGCGGCCTGGGCCTGCATCTGACCGACGCCATCACAGGCGAGGATTTGGGCGTGCACCGGGATTACTTCCATCAGAAGCTCCCCGCGCATGGCAGCCGCGTGCTGCTGGCGAAGATCGTGAAAGCATGAACGATACCTGCGTATCCTGTGGCATGCCGGTAACACAAGATGAAATCGCGGCCACGAAAAAATTGATCAACCGCGGCGCGACGGCGTTCTACTGCGTTTCGTGCCTGGCTGCTTACTTTGAAGTGAAACCGGAAGATATCTTGGAAAGAATCCGGTATTTCAAACAGATGGGCTGTACCCTTTTTCAGACGAATACCTCTTGAGCACTATAAGTTACTAACGAAACGACGAGGCGAGGGCCTCTGCGGCCCTCGTGCACCTGCACCAAAGGACTTCGTCCTCTGGACTCCAACAGCGGAAACATCCTGACAGGACGAATTGGCTTTGTTTCCGCTGATCTCACCGCCGATGACCGCCTGTGGCGGGTATCTCATCGGCGGTGAGATCAGCCGAAACGAGCAATGTCCGCATGAAGCGGACTTGCGACTTTTGAGGCTGCGGAACTGGGCGCGCGGAGCGCCCAGCGTATCCCTTTACTCACTTAAAGGGCCCTTTAATCCGCGTTGACTGAACCGTAATACGCATCATCCGGCGTTTTCCCGCCCACGGCGGCGGGATTGGCGGCGAACAGGATGTCGTAGAGGGGAGCGGCCTGGGCCTGCATGGCTTCACCGGAAACGAACACCAGGCTGCAGGAGGGCAGCGCTTTTTCCGCGATGGCGGCGGAGGGGATGATTTCCAGCGCGGCGATTTCCTGGGCGGCTTCGCTGACGTTTTCATTGGCAAAGGCGATGGAGGCTTCCAGGTCTTTCATGAACTGCGCAGTCTTTTCCGGGTTCTTTTCCAGATATTCCTTGCGCACGATCACCACGCTCATGGACAGCTGCGCGTCCGCGTATCCGTTCTTTTGGGCGGCGGCGGCAAATTCCTCGGTCACGTCCAGGGCCTTGCGGAAGCTGGGATTCTTCATCAGCACCTGCGTCACCAGGGGCTCGGGCAGCAGCACGACGTCGGCTTTGCCTTCGATGGCCAGGGAAGCCACGGCGGAATGCTCGGGAAGGAATTCCATTTCAGCCTTGACCCCGGCGGTATCCAGGATATAATTCATCACGTATTCGGGGGTGGCGCCCTGGCCGGCGTTCAGCATGGTCTTGCCCGCCAGGTCGTCAACGCTGTGGATGCTGTCGCCGTTTTCCAGCACATACAGCATCCCCCGGGTGATCAGGGACAGGGCGCGCACGCCGCCCTCGGTTTTGTTGTAGAGCACCGCGCCTGCATTGATCGGCACGGCGGCGATGTCCACCTGGCCGGAAATGACCAGGGCGTTCACTTCCGCGGGGGCGGCGACCAGCGTCAATTCATAATTGCCCTCGTCCACGGTGATCATGTGCGCCAGCGCCATGCCGGTGGGGCCTTTCAGGCCCGCCACGCGCAGGGGCGTTTTGCTTTCGGCGGCGTTTTCCGCCGTGCAGACAAACGGGATGCACACGGCCAGCATCAGCGCGGCCAGCACCTTCAATATTTTTTTCATCTTTGTTTTCCTCCTTCATTTTTGGTCATGGCGCTTTTTACCTGCACGCCGGGCACGTTGCCCAGCTTGGCGGTAAAGCTGCCCACCCGGATATTGTCCCCGCGAACCAGCAGCCCAATCACCGCCATGCCGCGGGCGTGGTCGGGCACGCCGATGCGGCCCGTCACCATGTCCTGATACTGGGAAATCACCTGGTTTACCTTTGCCGCCTGGCTCAGGTCCTCGATGACGATCCCGATAAAACCGATGCGTTCTTCTTCCATGAAGATCAATCAACCTTTCCAAAAAGAAAAGCACGACGTTAGCGTCATGCGTCCGCAAATAAACCTTTGATGCCTCCTTTCGCTCTCGGGCCCGGACGCGTCCATGCCCTCAAGGGAAACAAATTGTATTCTGCGCCGCCCGCTGGCCTTCATGCGTTTGTCATTCAGGTTTGCCGCGCTGCGCAGATATGATTATACACGATCGGGATGAAAAAGGAAAGCTTTATTTTTTTCAGGGTAAAAATGCAAGAAAAACCTCAATCATCCTTCACCACATAATTGGTTTCCGCCTCATGGACCCATGCGTCGGCGAAGGTCAGGGCGTCTTCGGCGCGGGGATGAATTCCCTGGCCATTGTTGGCAGCTTTCGTCCCGTCCAGCACCAGCACGACCACGGTCTGCGTCACCGGTTCAAAGAACAGGTCGGTCAGCAGCCCTTCCCATCGGCCCTGATGGCCGTACCAGGTGATACCGTCTGAATCGGTAAACCGGTTCACGCACAGGCCGTAAGGGCTGCTGCCGGTGACTGAGCTTCCGGGCAGCGCCGCCTGATCCATGCGCATGAGCCGCACGGCCTGGCCGGAAAGCACCCGCACACCGTCCGCGCTCCCGTCGCCTGCCAGCGCCCGGCCCAGCTTTTCCAGCCCCGACAGGCTGATATACAGGCTGCTGGCGGAGGCATGGTAATGGCGGTCCGGGTCGCAGGTGTCCTCGTAGGCTTCCGCGTCGATTTCAATGTACTGTGACGCGCGGCGAAATACCGAGTTATCCGAATAATAAGCGGTGGCCAAATGCGTGCTGTCCCTGAGCAGGTGCGCGGCATAGGCGGCGTTGATCCCCAGGGGGCCGAATATGTTTTCCGCCATGAAAGTGTTGAAGGACTGGCCGCTTACGCGCTCAATGACGCTGCACAGAATGCCGCCGTTGAGGTTGGCGTATTCGTAATGCGCGCCGGGCTGATAACGGGAAAAACAGTTGCTGCCCGCTGCGTCCTGCCCGCTCCATTCCGGCGGCGTGAGGTAAGGCGCGGCGGAAAGGATGGAGCTGGTGTGGCTCATCACCTGGCGCAGGGTGACGGGCACGTCCGGATACCGGGGGTTCCGGATGCCGGGCAGCCCGGCGTCCAGGTCCGCCAGCCCAGCGTCGTACAGCCGCATCACGCCCATGGCGGAGACCATTTTAGATACGGAGGCCACCTTGTAAACCGTGTTTTCACTCACGGGCACCTTGGTCCTCCGGTCCTCCGCGCCGTAGTAGCTTTCATAGATCCTTTCGCCCCCCTGGGAGATCAGCACCGCGCCGTTCACCGCCCCGGACTTGTCGAACAGCCGGGCGAAATATGCGTCGGCAGCCGGGGTTGAAAAGCAAAGACCGCCCGGCGCGGCGGCCAGGAAGAATAGCAGCGTCAGCGCACGGGCGATCCATCTTTTCATCGTATTATTCCTCTAATTTTTCCAGGCATTGGTACAGCCGCTCCAGCTCATCCTCGCTGTAGTATTGCAGGATGATTTTGCCGCGCTTGCGATTGCCCTTGAATTGGGTGCGCAGGCCGAAGGTTTCCCGCATGCGGTTTTCCATGTCTTGGAGCTCCAGCGGCAGCGGTTTGGGAGCGGGCTTCGGCCTTGGAAGGGCAGCGGGCGCGGCGGCGGCTTTTTCCAGCTCCCGCACGCTGAGCCCCTCCAGAATGACCATCTGGGCCAGGGCGACCTGGCGGCGTTCTTCTTCCAGGCCGGCCAACACCCTTGCGTGTCCCGCGGTGAGGCGGCCGGCGGCCACATCGTTCTGCACGGTCTGGGGCAGCGTCAGCAAACGCAGCAGGTTCGCCAGGGCGGGCCGGGATTTGCCCAGCCGCTTCGCGGCCTGCTCCTGCGTGTAATGGCAGGCTTCCATCAGCTGCTTCACGGCAGCGGCTTCCTCGATGGGGTTCAGGTCCTCGCGCTGCAGGTTCTCGATCAGCGAGGCCTCCATCTGCTCTTCCGCGGACAAATCCCGCACGATGCAGGGCACGGCGTCCAGGCCCGCCATGCGCGCGGCCCTGAACCGGCGTTCGCCCGCCACGATGCGGTAGCGTCCGTTTTCTTCCACCACCAGCAGCGGCTGCAATACGCCCGCGGCGCGGATGGAATCCGCCAGCGCCTGCAGGGCGGTTTCGTCAAAATCCCTGCGGGGCTGGTCGGGATTGCGGTCGATTTCCGTCACCGGGATCATGCTGACCAGATTGTCCAGATCATTGCTTTCGGGCAGCAGCGCGTCCAGTCCGCGGCCCAGGCCCTTTTTCTTCATTCCGCTTTCACCTGATCTATTTGAATTATGCCTGATTGTTGTGGATGATTTCCTTTGCCAGCGCCTTGTACGCTTCGGCCCCGGCGCTGCGGCTGTCGTACAGGTGGATGGGCAGGCCGTGGCTGGGGGCTTCGCCCAGGCGCACGTTGCGCGGCACGGTGGTTTTAAAAACCTGCTGCCTGAAGTGCTTCTTTACCTCCGCCACCACCTGCAGGCCCAGGTTTGTGCGCCCGTCCAGCATCGTCAGCAGCACGCCTTCGATTTCCAGCCCGGGATTCAGCGCCCGCTTCACCCGCTGCACCGTGTTCATCAGCGCCGTCACCCCTTCCAGCGCGTAGTATTCGCACTGAATGGGGATCAGCACGCTCTGGGCGGCGGTCAGGGCGTTGACGGTCAGCAGGCCCAGGGACGGGGGACAGTCAATGATGAGGAAATGATACTGATTCCGCAGCGGTTCCAGCGCGGCGCGGGCGCGGTATTCCCGCCGATCCATCCCGGCCAGCTCCAGCTCGGCGCCAGCCAGGCGGATGTCCGCCGGGGCCACGGTGAGCTTCTTTTGCTTGGTTTTTTCCAATGTGCTTTCCAGCGGGCATTCGCCCAGCAGCCCTTCGTACACCGTCTTTTTACCGGCGCGCACGCCCAGGCCGCTAGTGGCGTTGCCCTGGGGATCCAGGTCGATCAGCAGGGTATTTTTGCCTGCTTCCGCCAGGCAGGCCGCCAGGTTCACGGCGGTGGTCGTTTTTCCCACGCCGCCCTTCTGATTGGCGACGCAAATGATTTTACCCATTGTTTTAACCTCTACATTATTTGAGCCATCCCCGCCAGCGAAAAGCGGGGTAGCAGGATTTGACGACCGAAACGATGGCGTCCAGCTCCTTTGGGCTCTGCTGCGCCCCGAACCGGGTATAGAGCACCCGGAGCGCCGACAGGCTGGCGTGGCGCAGGGAATAATCCCGCAGGAATTGCAGATGCTCCCCGTCCTTTGGGAACTCCTGGAAAGCCAGCAGCATCAGCTCGTCCGCCATGACGGCGAAATCCTCCACCTGCACGCGCACGAAGGTTTCATCCGGGAGCTGCACCAGCATGCTTTCCTCTGTTGCGGCGCGCACCGCGCGGAACAGCAGGCTGTCCAGCTGCGCTGCCAGATCCTCCGCTCCCCGGCGGATGGAATACCCGTTCAGCCGCCCCGCAATGTCCCACGTCATGGGCTCCAGCGCGTTCAGCAGCGGAGCGCCCAGCCAGGGGGATAGGGTCTTACATACCTGCGCCTGGGAAATCATGCCGCCGCCTCCCTCGGGTTGATTTGCAATCCTTTCAAAGATACCACACTCTGGCTTGTTTGTCCAGCTTTCCGGGTTCGCAACGATGTATTTTCTGCTTTGATTGCGTTAAAAATCTGTTACCGGAAAATAAAACAATGGGGGAGGCGCGGCACAGGAATGGGCGAATTGTTACCGTTTCGTTACGAAAGGCGAACAAAAGCGGGGAGAAGCGGGAAGAAAAAAGAATAAATATACGAGAAAATAATTTTTATACATTTCAGCCGGTTTTCCGTTTTCCATCCCTTGTGCCTCGGCCTGACCGACACTACAACGGATGGGGGAGAAAGTTATCAACAGTTTGCACAATCTGTATGAAATACCGCTGCGGGGGGAAATGTCCGTTCTCTTGAAAACACAAGGGAAAGATGGTATGATACTGGACGCGGGGGAAAGCCGAAAACAGTTTTCCACAAAAAGTTATCCACATTCCGGCGCGGCTTTTTTCTGTATAACGCTTTGCATTTTTACATGTTTACTTACCGGTGAAGCACGGATATACTTGCATTTGCTTGCCATGGAGGCGAATGGTATTCATGGATATACAGTCAATTTGGGACCAGGCGTGCGTGGTGATGCACACGGAAATGACGGAAATCACCTTCAATACATGGATTCAGGCCGCGCTGCGCCCGCTGGGCGTGGAGGGGGATGTTTTTTATATTGAATCCGTGACGGATTTTTATTTCAGCTTCGTGGTGCCCCGGTATTCCGTGCTGATCAGCAACTCCCTGAGCGAAGTGGCGGGGCGGCCCATCAAAGCCAAGATCCTCACCCCGGCGCAGGCGGAGCGGTACCGCGCGGGGGCGATGCTGGATGATAAGCCGGCGGACATCGCAAACCTGAACCCCAAGTATACCTTCGAAACCTTTGTGGTCGGCAGCAACAACCGCTTTGCCCACGCGGCGGCGCTGGCTGTGGCGGAGTCCCCCGCGGACGCCTACAATCCCCTGTTTATTTACGGCGGCGTTGGCCTGGGCAAAACCCACCTGATGCACGCCATCGGCCATTATATGCTTACCCAGAACCCGTCCCTGCGCATCAAGTATGTCACCTGCGAGCTGTTCATGAACGAGATGGTGACCGCGCTGAACAAGAAAACGCAGCCGGAATTCCGGGAAAAATACCGGAACATCGACGTGCTGCTGGTGGACGACATTCAGTTTCTCACCGGAAAGACGGGCACGCAGGAAGAGTTTTTCCACACCTTCAATACCCTCCACACCGCCGGCAAGCAGATCGTCATCACCTCCGACAAGCCGCCCCGGGACATCGCCAAGCTGGAAGAGCGGCTGGTGAGCCGCTTTGAATGGGGCCTGATCGCCGATATTTCGAAGCCTGACCTGGAAACCCGGGCGGCGATTTTGCAGCGGAAGGCGCAGGAGGAAATGCTGAACGTGGATGACAGCGTGCTCACCATGATCGCCGAGCGCGTGACCAACAACGTGCGGGAACTGGAGGGCTGCCTGACCCGGCTGGTGGCCTATTCCTCCCTCACCGGCAAGCCGGTGGACAAGGCGCTGGCCGAGGACGCCCTGCGGGAAATCTTCGCCCGCTCCGAGCCCCGCCATGTGACCTGTGAGGATGTGATCAGCACCGTGGCCACCTACTACAACGTGACCTCCGCCGACCTGATAGGCCCCCGGCGCAGCCGTGACGTGGCCATGCCGCGCCAGGTGGCCATGTACATTTCCCGGGAAGTCGTGGGCGCGCCCCTGAGCGCCATCGGCGCCAGCTTCGGCGGGCGGGACCATTCCACCGTCAATCACGCCTGCCAGAAGGTCGCCGCCGACATGAAGGGCTCCGCGGCCCTCTATACCCTGGTCAACGACTTGATGCAGCAGCTGCAGGACCGGTAAGCCTCTCTTGACAGAATTGCAAAAATATGGTAATTTATGGATGCCGCATTACTTTCAGGATTTATCTTGCTAAGATGGAAGGAGGAGACCGCGTGAAAAGAATTTTTGCCTTGTTAGCCGCCTTGACGCTGCTGCTTGTTTCTGTGGTGGGGGTGGCGGAAAGCGCTCAGCCCGACCTGCTGGCCCGCATTCAGGAGCGGGGCACCCTGATCATCGCCACCGAAGGCAACTGGAGCCCCTGGACCTATCATGACGAGAACGACGTGCTCACCGGGTTCGACATCGAAATCGGCACCCTGATCGCCCATGGCCTGGGCGTGGAGCCCCAGTTTATGGAGACCGACTGGGCGTCCATCCTGGCGGGCGTGGACACGGGCCGCTTCGACATTGCCTGCAACGGCGTGGATTACACCGAGGAACGCGCGGAAAAGTACGCTTTTTCCGACCCGTATGTGTACACTGAGATCGTGCTGGCTGTGAAGGACACCAACGAGGATATCAAGAGCTTTGAGGATTTGGAGGGCCGCAAGACCTCCAACTCGCCCAATTCCACCTATGCGCTCCGCGCCGAGCAGATGGGGGCCGAGGTGGTGTATGTGGACACCCTGGGTGAAACCATGTCCATGGTGACGCAGGGCCGTGTGGACGCAACGATCAACGCCAAGGGCAGCGTAGACGATTACATGAGCGAGCATCCGGAAGCGCCTGTCAAGGTGGTGCTTACTGTGCCCGGCGACCCGGTATGCTACCCCGTGCGCAAGGCCGACGACACGGTGAGCCTCGTGGAAGCCATCAACGCCATTTTGGCCCAGGCGCGGGAGGATGGAACGCTGGCAGCGCTTTCTGTCAAGTATTTCGGCGCAGACCTGACCAATCCCATCTGATCACGATTCAGGAGGGGACGCTGGGCGCTGCGCGCGCCCAGATCCGCAGCCTCAAAGGTCGCAACTCCGCTTCATGGGGAGATTGCTCGTTTCGGCTGATCTCACCGCCGATGTGATACCCGCCACAGGCGGTCATCGGCGGTTCGTCCTGCGGCAAGGGATTTCATCCCTTGCATCCCAATACGCGATTCCTCTTCGTTGTGTAGAGAAGAGTACCTTCGCCAGTCGATTTGGGGTGACGGAAGTTAGTGGCTTCTGGCCCATGAAAGTCAGTGAGAAGCCCTGGGGGGAAAGCCCGCTTTTCCCCCAGGGCTTTTCACTGGCTTTCACCGGACGCAAAGCGTCCGGTCAGGCGGCTTTCAGCCGCAGGGCCAGAAGCATAACGTGGTATGTCTGCCTGTTTCTCTCAAGTTTCAGTGGAAACAAAGCCTATTCTCCCAATGCTGAAACTTCCGCCGTTGCGGGTCCAGGGGCCTCAGGCCCCTGGTTCGGGTCTGGGGCGAATAGCCCCAGCGTTCCCTTTGCTGAATGGCAATGATCCGCAGAAGAATGCGAGAGGAAGAAAGCGAAACCTGCTTTCTTCCTCATTTTTTAATCTTTACAGGCTGATTTTGCCCATGACCACCGGATGCGCCGCGCCGGTGACGGAGGGCACGCTGTTTGCTGCGCCGTGGATACATTCGTTGGCCAGGATGGCAAAAGCCACGGCCTCCTTGGCGTCGCTGTCAAAACCCAAATCTTCATTGACCAGCACCGGAATCGACAGCACCCGGCGAATTTCCTTCATCAGCGTGGGATTATGGCTGCCGCCGCCGCCTACCACCAGACAGTCGGGCCTGACCGGGCAGTGTTCTTCCACAGCCGCCTGAATGCAGACCGCGGTGAAGCGGCAGGCAGTGGCCAGCGCGTCCAGGCCGCGGACGCCCAGCTCCTGGGCTTTTTGCAATAAGGCGTCCACGTAAGCCTTCCCGTAATCTTCCCGGCCGGTGGATTTGGGGGGCTGTTTTTTCAGGTAAGGGTCTTGCAGCATCCAGCGCAGCAGCGCTTCACTGCAAACGCCCTGGGCCGCGAGCGCGCCGTTTTCGTCATAGCGCATTTTTCCCGCGGTCATACGCTCCGTTACCTGATCCATGACCATATTGCCGGGGCCGGTATCGAAGGCGAAAGTGTCCTCAGGCGCGCCGCCTTTGGGCAGCACGGTCAGGTTGCCGATGCCGCCGATATTCTGCAGGCCCACGCTTTGATCCTGGCGGCGGTACAGCAGGTATTCCGCGTAGGGCACCACCGGCGCGCCCTGCCCGCCTGCGGCCATATCCCGCACCCGGAAATCACTGACCACAGGGCAGCCCAGCCCTTCGCAAATCACGGAGGGTTCGCCCAGCTGCAGGGTGCCGCGCACAGCATGCCCCAAATAATCCACAGCCGCCGGGACATGGTAGAGGGTCTGCCCGTGGGAGCCCACCAGATCCACAGCTTCCGGCGGGACGCCGGATTGTTCGCAGACCGCCCGGCAGGCCTGCAGGGAAATCTCTCCCAGCGCGAAGCTGAACAGGCACAGATCCCGGCTGCCGCCCGCCGTGCCTGAGGCCAGGCGCAGGATCTCCTCCCGCACCGCGTCGGAATAGGGCAGCGACACGAAGCCCAGGGCCTTTACTTTTGTCTGCAGGCCATAGCCGGTGATCTCGGTCAGCGCGGCGTCCATGCCGTCGGCGGAGGTGCCGCTCATCAGGCCGATCACCTTCAGGGTGTTTTTTTCTTGAAGCAGTTGAAGCGCGTTCATTTGATCCCCTCGCTTTTTCATGATGCCGGAAGGTCTTCCGTCTGTGTCCGCCTTACCCCTTGACGCCGCCCAGGGCGATGCCCTCCACAAATTGCTTTTGCAGGAAGATATACAGGATAAAGGGAAACAGGAAGGTCAGCGTCGCGCCGGCCATGACCATGCCGTAGTTGGTGGTGGAGTTGCTGGCCAGGGTGGACATGGTGACGGGCAGCACCCGCATCTCCGACCGGGTATTGATGATCAGCGGCCAGAGGAAGTTGTTCCAGGCTGCGTTGAAGGTAAAGATGGTCAGGGTGATCAGCGCGGGCTGCACCAGCGGGATCACGATGGTGAGGAACCGGCGGATCTCCCCGCAGCCGTCGATCTCCGCCGCTTCCAGCAGTTCATTGGGCACAGCCACCATGAACTGGCGCATCAGGAAGATGCCGAAGGCCCCGACCATGGGCAGGATCAGGGCGGAATAGGTATTGGTCAGGCCCGCGCGGTTGATCATCACGAACATGGGGATCAGCACCACCTGGCCGGGGATCATCATGGTGGCAAGATAGCCCTGGAACAGCGCTTCTTTTCCCGGCACGGGCTTCTTTTCAAAGCCGTACGCCGCCATGGCGGAGGCTGCGTCCACCAGCAGGCAGGAGCCCGCCACAACGATGATGCTGTTTTTCAGGGCGGTGCCAAAGTCCCGCTTGACGATGGCGTACCAGTAATTATACAGGCTGGGCCGCAGGTCTTTCAAACGGATGTACAGGGTTTCGGAATCGGTGAAGGAGACGGCCACCATGTAAATCAGCGGCAGCACGCACAGCACCGCGAACAGCGTCACCAGCGCGATCCCCGCGATCACCCAGGGCGAACATGCTTTCTTTTTCATCAGTCCTTCTCCTTGAAAAACAGCGATTGAACCGTGTGGATGAGCAGGATCACCACCAGCAGGCACATGGCCACGGCGCTGGCGTAGCCGTAGTTTTTATCCTGGAAGGCGAAGGTGTAGATCACGTAAGCCACCGTGTAGGTGGAGCGCCCGGGCCCGCCGCCGGTCATTTTGTACACCAGGTCGAACACCTGGAAGGAACCGATGATGCCGAGGGTAACGATCATATAGGTAATGGGCTTTAAAATCGGCAGGGTGATGTACCAGAACCGCTGGATGGACGACGCGCCGTCCACGATGGCGGCCTCCCGCACGTCGGAGGGCACGTTCATGACCCCGGCGTAGTAGATCACCATATAATACCCCGTGCCCTTCCAGATGGCCACCGCCGCCACACTGGGCAGGGCTTTGGCTTTCTTGCCCAGGAAGTTCACGGAATCAAAGCCCAGGAAATTCAGGAATTGGTTGATGATGCCGCCCTTGGGCTGGTACATGATGTTCCATACCGTGGCGGAGGCAATGAGCGATACGATGACGGGGATAAAAATCACGCTGCGCATGAAGGAGCCGTAGCGGTTTTTCATATGCTCGGCGATGAATACGGCAATGAGCAGGGAAAGGACGGTCTGGGCGGGCACGGTGATGAGCACGTAGCGCACCGTGTTGCTCAGGGATTCGGTGAGCACCCGGTTGGTGAACAGCTTGGCGTAGTTTTCCCAGCCGATCCACTGGGGCGGGGAAGCCATGTTGTATTTGGTAAAGGAAAAATAGGCCGACAGGAAGATGGGCGTCACGTTGAAAATCATCATCAGGATGAAGCTGGGCGCGATGTAACCGGCCCCGATCAGCGCCTGCCTGCGGGTGCGGGGACTCATTTTTCGTTTGACGGAGGGAGCGGTGGTCATATGGCAGCACCTCGGGTTTATCGTATTTCCGTATGGCTTTCCTGAAAGGCATCCTTGGAAAAAGGGCTCCGGCGGCGATGCCGCCGGAGCCCAGGCACTCAGTGATTACTGCTTGATCTGTTCCGCATAGTACTGCATGGTGTTGTCCAGCACTTCCTGGGGCGTCAGGTCGCCCATGAACATCATCTGGATGTTGGCCTGCAGTTCCTTTTCAAAGGAAGCCTTGCCCTCGAACTCGCTGACCACGTAGATATCCGCGGTATGGGCGCCGGTGAGGTTGGTGTAGGCTTCGTTCTGGGTGTAGGCAGCGTCCTTGGTGAAAGGCGGCAGATAGAACACTTCGCTGTGGAAGCGGTCCATCACCGCGCCGCTGGTAATCAGCACCAGCGCTTTCACGGCCAGCTCGTCGTTGCCGCGTTCCTTGGCCTTGGCGGAAACGCCGAAGGAGTCGGTGGCGGTGCGGGCGCCGTAGCCGGCGGGGCCCTTCAGGGAGAAGAAGTATTCCCAGTTGATCTCATTCTTGGTGAAGGTTTTGCCCTTGTTCAGGTCAGCCACCACGAAGGCCAGTTCGCCCGCCGCGAACTTATCGATGGATTCGCCCTCGGACACGATGGTTTCGTCGAAGATGCCTTCATCGGCAAATTTCTTGAGGAATTCCAGGGTCTTGAGGCCCGCTTCGTTGTTGATGGCGATGTTGCCGTCAGCGTCCAGCATCACGCCGCCCGCCTGGAAGTAGTAGGGCCAGAAGGCCAGCATTAGGGCGCTGGTGCCGGTGGTGGCGCCCCAGTTCTGCAGGAAGCCCTGCTTGCCGGTCTTTTCCTGGATGGTCTTGCAGGCTTCGATGAAGGCGTCCCAGTCCTCAGGGAAAGCGTCGATCCCCGCTTCGGCCAGGATGTCCTTGTTATAGAAGCCCATCGCCACGCCGTCGTCCATGGGCACGATCACGTGCTCGCCATTGGCATCCACGGGGCCCAGCGCCCACAGAAGGTAATTGTCCATCTGCTCCTGGGTCAGGTAGCTGTCCAGGCCCAGCAGCAATCCGGCTTTCACCAGGTCATAGTTGTCGGTGACATACACCACATCGGGGCCGTCGTTGTTGAGCAGGCCGGTATAGATGGTGGTGTTGTAGTCGCTCCAGGAGAGGATCTCCACCTTGACTTCGCAGTTGTTTTCTTCCTCGAAGGGGTCAAACACGCCGTCCCAGAAATCCTGGTCGGAAATGCCGTCCCCGAACTGGTACTGGGGGATCCATACTGTGAGGGTCTTTTTTTCGTCCGCCAGCGCGAAGCTCACGCAGGAAAGGGTCAGCGCGCAGACGAGCAGCAGGGCCAGAAACCGTTTCATAGTGATCATGCTCCTTTTTTATTTCTTGATGCTTTCCGCATCGTTTGTTGTCCATATTATAACAAATCCGGCCGCGGCCGTCAACAGACCGCGGTCGGAATTTCGCCTTTTTGTATCCCAAGGCCCAGCGCTCATTCCCCGGCGAGGAGCTTCGCGGATTCTTCGGCAGATTTTTCTCCCACGAAAAGGACGACGGTCAGGTTTTTGCTTTCCACCTTCGCGTCAGCGAGCAGCTTGTATGCGTCGGGAAGATAATTCCGTGTTTCCTTGCGGCGCTGTTCCAGATACGCTTCCAGACGCTGCACGATTTGCTTTTGCCCTTGGGCGTCCTTGGCGCGGATCGCCACGATTTCCCGGCTGCCAAGATTGGTGCTTTGCAGATAAACGGCCTCCTGATAATCCCCCGGTTCGATGCCCATGACGTCGGCCAGGTCTTCCGCGGTCAGGGACACCAGCCCGGCAGCGTCCGGAGCGATGGCGTTCACTGCTTCGCGCAGCGGAAGAGCGGATTTCTGCGCGGCATCCCCGGTTTTCGTCTGGCTGCCGCAGCCGGCAAGCAGCAGGGCGGCTGCAAGCAGCAAAAAGAATGGAAGCGTTTTTTTCATCATCATTCTCCTTTCTTACTTCCTCTCACTGGACGGGCGACCACAGGCCGGCTTCATATTGGGCCTGGGCAAAATCGAGCAGAACCTGGGCCCAGATCGCGTTGCCTTCCGCGTTCAGGTGATACTCGCCTTCGGAGGTAATGCTCTTTGGCAGCAGGCCGTTTTCGTCTTTCAACGCGGAAGCGATGTCAATGTAAGTCGCTCCCAGCTCCAGGCATGTCTGTTCCAGCCGTTCGTTGTACTGGTCCCACAGCGCCTGGATATGCCGCGTGTCCTCCACCTTCTGCGTCACGGGCGTCAGCGAAAAGAAGAAGACCTGCGTGCCCGGCGCGTGTTTATTGATGGCCTTCATGATGTTGCCCACGTAGCGCATCCCCCGATCGATCCCCTCGCCGTTTTTTTCTTTGGCGAAGTTGTCGTTCAGCCCTGCCAGGATAAACACTTTTTCGGGCTTGATCCGCTGCACGATTTCGCACAGCACCTCATCGCTGCCTTTATACGTCAGATTGGTCAATTCGGAATTGACCCATTCCAGTCCCAGCGTGCGCAGCTGGATGCTGTAGGCGCTGTAAAAACGGATGCCGCTGAAATAGCTGGGCTCCTTTTCCTGCCGTTCCTTCACGTAATTGCGGAACATACGGATCGTGGAATCCCCGGCGAAAACAGATTGATCATAAAAGGACATCAGCGTTTCATCAGGCAGCCGCGCAGGCGTTTCTTCCGAAAAAGCCCATGCGTTCGCCACCAGCGTCAGCAGGCACAGCAGGACGGCGATAGCTTTTTTCATTCTTTGATTCTCCTCCTGTATCATTCAGGTTGTTTTCCTGCCAGGGCGAAAACCGCTTCCTGCAAGGCGCGGCGGTATTCCCAGGCGGCATTCGGGTTTTCCCGGCGGTAAAACAGGCGGTTGGTGAAGGACACCACGCCCACGTCGTATTCCGTGGAGAAGTAAACGCCCGTGCCGGTGAAGCCGGTATGCCCGCAGCCGTGGGGATAGCTGATGCCGGTTTGCAGGCCCAGGCCGCGTCCCGGCGCGCCGGGCTGTTCCTTTTGCGCCTCCCGGAACAGGGGATCCGCGCTGCGCATCCAATATTGGCAGAGGCGTTCATACGCTCCCGCCTCGGCAAAAATGCCCGCGTGCCCGGCAACGCCGTGAAAATAATACCAGCTGTTGCCGTCGTTGGCCTGGCCCCGCACCGGCTGGTCGGGCGGACGGAAGCCGTCGAAGGCAATGCCCCGGTCCCGGCACATGCGCGTCTCGATGGGGTTGCCGAAACTTACGGGGATCAGGGGCAGGGCAGGGTCCGGCAGGTAGGTCATCCGGCCAAGGCAAAGGGGCTCGGCCAAATCCTCCCGGAGGCAGCGCTCCAAAGGTTTCCCCTGCGCCTGCCGGATGATGAGGCCCAGCAGCATGAAGTTGAGGTCGGAATACACCACGCCCTCTGTTTTTTCCGTATGCCTGAGCACATAGGCCAGGGCGTCATAGAAGTCCGTTTCTCCCAGGGAATAGAAGGGATACCAGTCCACCAGGGAGGAGGTGTGGGTCAGCAGGCGGCGCAGGGTGACGCCCCGAAGGCGATCCCGCAGATACGCGTTCCCGGCGATGCCGGGCAGGCAGTCTGCCGCTTCCTGCGAAAGGGAGAGCTTGCCCGCTGAAATCAGGCGCAATACCTGGGCGGTGGTGGCGAGCTTGGTCAGGCTGGCCACGTCAAAGAGGGCGTCCTCCCGGGCGTCCCCGACGCAGCAGCTGGCCAGCGTTTCCTCCGCGGAAAACACCCGCACGCAGGCGGAGGGGAAATAGCCCGCTTCCTGATAGCGCCGGGTGATATCCTCGATCTCCCGCTGCAGGCGCTGCCGGTCCAAAGATGCGCGCGGGGTCACAGTGCCACCCCCATGTGTTCCTGCTTGAAACGCAGGATGCGGTACACGCTGTCGTCGATGCGGCTTTCCGGGATCACGCCCTGCTCCACCGCCTGCACCAGGCCGTCAAACGCTTCATAATAATCATACGGCATCAGCAGGATATCCGCCCCGGCCTGCACGCAGAGGATGCACGCCTGGGCGCTGCTGTATTGATTGCAAATCGCGCCCATGGACAGGGCGTCCGTGATGACCAGCCCCTGAAACCCCAACTCTCCCCGCAGCTTTTCCGTGAGCAGGAGCGGGGACATGGTGGCGGGCACGCTGCTGCCGGTCACTTGGGGGGCGGAGATGTGGGCGGTCATCACGAACTCGGCCCCGGCCTCGATCCCCGCCCGGAAGGGCACCATTTCGCAGGCTGAAATCTCCTGCCAGGTTTTCAAGGTTTCCGCGTAACCGGTATGGGTATCGGTGGAGGTATCGCCGTGGCCGGGGAAATGCTTGAGGCATGCCGCCGTGCCGCTTTCATGCAGGCCCTGCACCACCGCCTGCACCATCTGCGCGGCCAGCGCGGGATCGCTGCCAAAGGCGCGGTCGCCGATCACCGGGTTCAGGGGGTTGGTGTTCACGTCAGCCACCGGGGCAAAATCAATATCCAGCCCATAGGAGCGAAGGTAAGCGCCGATGGTTTTCCCCGCCTCCAGCGCCAGCTCCGTGCTGTCCGAAGCGGCGATCTTGCCCATGGACGGGAAGGTTTTCACGCCGAACTTGGCGGGATGATTGGCGATGCGGGCAATGCGTCCGCCCTCCTCATCAATGCCCAGCATGGGGGCAATGCTTCCAACGGCGTGGAGCTTTTCGGTAAAGCCCAGCAATTGGCTGGGGCTGAGGATGTTCTTGCGGAACAGCGCAAACCCGCCGCAGGGATACTTTGCGTAGGTGTCCAGCATTTCTTCGCTCACCCGGGTCGTGCCGGTGATGCTGTTATCCTCCAGTTCCGCCGGGCTGAAGCGTCCCTCCAGGGCGTCCGGGCGGATCATGAACAGCTGCCCGATTTTTTCCCGAAGCGTCATGCTTTCCATGTACAGCCGAATCGGATCCTCCTCTGCCAGCGCGGTAGGGGAAAGCAGCATCCCGATGGATAAAAAAGCGGCCACCAACCTTTTCATTGCGTTATTCCTCCCAGTTTCTTTGTTACATGGCCCAACCGGTTGTCTCATTATAACGCAAAAAACACGCCCGGACAAGGGCTGAAAACAAAAAGCCGCCGCGCAAAAGTGCGGCGGGTATGGACTGCGGTTCCGTTATTGGATCATCCGCATCATCTGGTCGATCATGTTCTGGTCGGCGTAGAAATAGCGCACGCCCATGCTGTCGGGGTCATAATCCGCCCGCAGCGTGATGGCGACGATGACGCGGGCGTCTTCGCCGAAGCAGGCTTTCAGGTCGATGGGGGAATTAAAATCGAATGAAACGGCGTTTTCACCGGTTTTCAGGGATTCCAGGTCAGGATATACCACCAGGGATTCGGAGTGTACGTTGATATTGGAAGAACTGAGCTTGTAGTTGAATTCCTGGATGTCCTCCTGGTTCACCAGGGTGGCGGTGCCCACCGTGTACATGTTGCTGGCTACCAGCGGATAAGTAAACACGCCTTCCTGGGACAGGTCCACCGGCGTGACCCGGTTCCACACGCTGCCGCCGATGAGCTCCCGGGTGGTGGGGCCGAAGGAGGTGACGGTGTTGTTATAGTACATATGCGACGAAGCGCTCTTTGATTCTTCCTTCACATCGCCGCACAGCGCGCAGACATCCTGCGTGGAACCGTCCTGGCCGGTCATCTGCACGTAGGTATGCCCATAGGCGGGCAGAACGATGACATCTTCCTGGCCGCAGTACACGCACCGGCGCACCGCTGAACCGTCCTCGGTACAGGTGGCTTCCGTATAGCTGACCGCCTCCCACTGGTGGCCGGGGGCGGAGATCGTGTTCATCTCTTCGCGTCCGCATGCCAGGCAATGGCGAACCTTGATCTGCGGCCTTTCGCACACGGGCAGGGAAGCGTCGGAAACGTCCTCCCATTCGCTCCAGGCGTGCTCCAGGCATGGCAACGTTTCGTCATACGCCTTATTGCACAGGGTGCAGACGGTATGGATGCTGCCTTCTTTGGAGCAGGTAGGCTCCCTGCGTTCGGCGGACCAGGCGTGGGGTTCGTTGCACTGCTCGCTTCTGCAGTTTTCAGCCACGACGCGCCGGCATACCACGCAGTACAGGTCATAGGTGACAACGGCGGCATGCGTTTCCATGCTGTCCGTTTCCTGATATACGGTGTTCCGCGGCCTTTCCTCCACGTGATGGGTGTCGTCGTGGGGGAGGGGGCCGGCGTCCTGGGGCGGCGCGGGTTCATTTTCGGGTTTTTCCTGCTCCTCCCCGCCGGGCGCCTGTTCAGGCGCTGCCGCGCTGGCTTCCTGCCCTGCCGGTTCTGCCTGTTCTTCATCCGCGATGATGGGTTCGATTTCCAACAAGGCATCCGGAAGAGAAGCGCCGTCCGGCTGCTGCTGTTCCGCAGGCTGAGGGTTTGTTTCTTCAGCCAGCGCCTGGGGACAGAGGCATAAAACCAGCACGGCGAAAAGAATAATAAAACGTTTCGTTGTTTTTTCCTCCATAAACTTCTTCAGGCCGGTCATTTTCATGGGCAAGTGAAAGCAAAACTGCCCTCCATTACCCGTATAAATCATATCATATTTGTGTGCCCCTGTCAATTCATGCAGCGGAACATCCATGATCTGGCATCCTTAACTGTGCAAAATAGCCAAAGCGCCGCTGCCCCGGAAGGGACAGCGGCAAAGGGATGCAGGGGGATCAGAAATTCATATCGTCGATCACGCGCAGGGTGACGGTCAGGTCAACGTATTCGCCGTCGCCCAGCTTGCTGGTGTCGATGCTGTTTTGGCCGACCTGCTCGGTCAGGGCCGGGTCACGGTAAACCTTGACCTGGATGGTGTCGCCCTCTTTGTAGCCGTTCAGCTTGGAAATCAGGGCGTTCTGGGAATCAAGGATCGTGCCGTCCAGCTCCACCACGATGTCACCGGCTTTGATGCCGCCGTTGTCAGCGGGGGAACCGGGCTCCACAGCCTTCACGTAAGCGCCGGCGGGCAGGCCGTACTGGGTGCCGTTGCTGATGGTGGTGATGGTCACGCCCAGGCGGGGCTTGCCGTACAGGGGAGAATCCACGTGCTCTTCGGCGGATTTGCCGCCCTTGTCATTGGCGGGAGCGGAGGCTTTGGCGCCGCCGTTATAATCCTTCAGCACTTCGGTGATGAGGGGCTTGGCCACATTGATGGGGATGCACAGGCCGATATTGTCCGCCTGCTCGCCGGAGGAGAAGAAGAGGCTGCTCATGCTGCTGGAAACGGCGTACCGGGCGGGAATGCCCTGAAGCTGGCCCAGGATATTGAACATACCGCCGCCGGAGTTGCCGGAGTTGATGGCCGCGTCGGTCTGGATCATGGTGTTGGTAACGGTGGTCATGCGGCCGTAGCGGTCGGTGGTGCGGTCAGTCACTTCACGGCCCAGGCCGGAAACCACGCCCACGGACACGGAGCGGGCAAAGCGCTCTCCGATGGGATTGCCGATGACGATGGCGTATTCGCCCACCTGCACGGCGTCGCTGTCGCCCAGTTCCACGGGCTTCAGGTCAAGGCCCTTTACCTCAAGCACGGCGATGTCCAGGTCGGCGTCGTAGCCTACCACGGTGGCTTCGTGTTCTTCTTCATCGGTGCCGGTGGTGACGGTCACGCGGGAAGCGCTTTCCACCACGTGGTAGTTGGTGAGCACGTGGCCGTATTCGGTGATGACTACGCCGGAGCCGGTGCCCCGCAGGGTTTCCTTGCTTTCGGGCTGGCCGTAGCCGTAGCCGAAGCCGTAGCCGTAATAAGAGGTGGAGGTGGTGTAATTGTTCACGCCTACCACGCTGTTGCGCACTTCATTGACCACATCCAGGAAAGGGCTGGTGATTTTGCTCTGGTCGGTGGACGTGTTTACGATGGCGTCAATTTCCTTTTCGCTCAGGCTGTTGGTGGCGGCGCTTCCGGCAATCACCGTCACGCCGATCATGACGACCGCCAGCATCAGCGCCGCGATGCCGATATACATGCGCTTTTTCATATTCATACTTCCTTTCGTTTTTTTTTGTTTTTATTTTACAAATCAAGCCGCACTCTTGGGGAGGCATCCCTCTCTTCTGAGTACGGCTTAATTATAGGCAGGCTTTTTTACAAAAATTTGATACAATCGTGACAAAACTTAGACACCCGTTCTGTCAAATTCCGGGGTATACGCGCTGTCCGCAGCCTCCTTTTCCTGGGTGAATCCGTTCAGCCCCAGCGCCTCAAAACGCGCGAAAACCCGCGCGTATTCCGCGTCTGTGATCCGCCTGTCCAGGCCGGGGATCCGGCACCAGGGCTCCGGCGTGTACTGGCGCATGAGGGATACGGGGATGCCCCGGGGCAGGTTTTCCGCGATAAAATCCAGCACGCGGATGCTGTCGCCCGTGCAGCCGGGCAGGATCAGGTGCCGCACGATCACGCCTTTTTGCATCATGCCCTCCGCGTCGAAGACGGGCTGCCCTGTCTGGCGGCACATTTCCCGGATGGCGGCGGAGGCGGTTTCGAAATAATCCGGCGCCCCGGCGCAGAGTTTTGACAGGCGGGGAGAAACGTGCTTTAAATCCGGCAGGTAAATATCCACCGCGCCGTCCAGCAGACGCAGCGTTTCCAGGGTTTCATAGCCGCTGGTATTCCATACGATGGGAATGCCGGGGCGGTAAAGCGCCAGGGCGTCCAAAACAGCGGGCACGAAGGGCGTGCCGGTGACCAGGTTGATGTTGTGTGCGCCCTGGCCTTCCAGCTCTTTGAAAATGTCAGCCAGGCGGCGGACGGAAATGTCCTGCCCCTGCCCTTCATGGCTGATGGGATAGTTTTGGCAGTAAGCGCAGCGCAGCGTGCAGCCTGAAAAGAAGACCGCGCCGCTGCCCCGGGCGCCGGAAATGCATGGCTCCTCCCAAAAGTGCAGCGCGGCGCGGGCCACCCGGGGCATCGCGCCCATACCGCAGAAGCCCGTTTTTACGCGCCGGTCCACGCCGCAGCGGCGGGGGCATAACGTACATCCAGCCATGGACACCTCTCCCTATCAGGTAATTTTTCCGCGTTTACCCGGCGCCCCGTATGCCGCGGCCTTCTTCCGTTAGGCCGGCAGCACCGCGGCGCGCATAGGAATCATAGCACATTTGAGCGTTTTTGTCATCCTGCCTTCAGGGCCGTTCCGGATCATGCGTGACCAGGCATAAGGAACAAAGGAAGGACGAATCGGCGTTTGCAGGGATCCAAGCGCTCATTTTTGCCATCTTGTGTTTTTTTCTTCCGGGGAAAACCCAGCTTGGAGTCTGTCAGGCTGTCGAAAAAGTTTTCGACAGCCTGCGAATGAAAGCGGAATCAGGATTCCTCTTTCATTCGATGCATCCATTTCCTGCAAAAATGGGTTTTCGACCTCCAAAGGAGGCCGAAAACCCTATTTTTACGGTCGGAAATGGATATAAGAATCAACTTACGGTTGCTCCTCGGCGACGTACACGCTGCCGCCTGCGGATTAAAAATCGAAGGGCCGCGGCCCTTCGATGCATCCCAGGGGTTTTCGACAATCTGGCAAATCCCGCTTTGGGTCTGCTTGTTTGGAATAATTTGCAAAATACATAATTCCTGTTTGCGTTTTTGAGTATTGTATGGTATAATCGGCATGTTAAATTGAGCAGGAATCCGCTTTCAAAAGAAGGGCCAGAGCTTCCTTTCGCTTCGCATGCTTTGGCACTGGGGGAAACGCTGCCACGGGAACGGCTGCGCCGCGTCCGCGGCAGCCAGGCGTAAGCCCCTTTAAGCTCCGCAAAGGCAGGCAACGGCCTGATAAAGAATCATAGCGCCCGGCGATTGGAAATATTTCTATTCGGAAGAGGGAAAAGGAAAGTGTATAAAAGGATGGTTCAGGGCTGGCTGAAGCATATCGATTTCATCCTGTTGGACGAACTGAGCCTTTCTCTTGTATTGTTTTCAGTGATCGCTGTTTCCTACCATATAAGAAAGGCCGACATTGGGCCCAACCCCTTTGGCCTCGTGGCGCTGGTGACAGAAATCAACCTGCTGCTGATCATCGCCTCCGATTTTCTGGGAACCGTCGTGCATAACAGCGATTGGACGGAATTCAAGAACACTTTCCGGCATTGTTTCTATTTGCTTTCCTTCACGCTCCTGGCGATGCTCATTCGCGACAGAAAAATCGTATACCGCCCGGAAATCATTTTTCTCTGTTTCTTTTTTTATCTGCTGCTGTCCTTCGCCACGCGCGTCCTCTGGCGGCGCTTCCTGTTCAAGCACGCGCGCAAAAAATATACGCAAAAGGCGCTGCTGATCGTGACATATGAGAATCACGCCCCTCCGATCCTGCGCCGCTTAAAAGAATACGCCTTCAGCGCGTATGCGGCCAGCGGGGTCATCCTGGTGGACCGGGACGCCGCGGGAGAAGAAATCGAGGGCGTGCCGGTGGTGGCGAATATGTCCTTCGCCGCCGATTATATCTGCAAATCCTGGACGGATGAAGTGCTGTTCTTCCGTTCGTCGCTGGATGAGCGGACGCAGCAATTGATCGAGCGCTGCCGGGAGATGGCGCTGACGCTGCACTTCTACACGCCCATTCAGGGCATCGGTGAAAACAAGCAGACCATTGAAAGGATTGCCGGCTTTGAAGTCCTTACGGCGAATATGAACCTGATGAGCCCGTACCACGCGTTTGTCAAGCGAATGTTCGATATTGTGATCGGGCTGATCGGCAGCGCGGCTGCGCTGATGGTGATGGCGGTTACGGCGCCTATCATAAAAAAGGCGTCGCCGGGGCCGCTGCTGTTCAAACAGGAACGGGTCGGGGAAAACGGGAAAAAGTTCCATATGTACAAAATACGCTCCATGATTACAGACGCCGACGAACGCAAGGCTGACCTGGAGGGGCAGAATTCCCACGCCGACGGCATGCTCTTTAAGATGGAATTCGACCCGCGGGTCATTGGCAACCGCATCCTCAGCGACGGGACGAAAAAAACCGGCATCGGCGATTTCATCCGGCGGACCGATCTGGATGAGCTGCCGCAGTTCTTCAACGTGCTGCGGGGCGATATGAGCGTGGTGGGCACGCGGCCGCCCACGGTGGATGAATGGGAGAAATACCAGTACCACCATCGGGCCCGCATGTCGATACGGCCCGGCGTGACCGGATTGTGGCAGATCAACAAACAGAAGGACAATCTGCCCTTTGAGGAAGTCGTGAGGCTGGACACGGAATATATCAACAACTGGAGCGCCAGCGAGGACATCCGGATCATCTTTCAGACGATCGCTTCCATGTTCAGAAATATCAAGAAATAGCGGCCCGCCCTAAACCGGATTTCCTCCGCGCATCACGGAATCCAACGGCTGATTCTTCCTCAAGTTTACACTTTGGCTTTTTCCATTTATACTTTTCATATCCGAAGCATTGTGCTATAATCGTTCGAGACAGGTTTCCATTCCACAATGACCACCACTGCTGAAGAGGAGACATGGATGCGTAGACTGATTTATTCGATGATTGTCTTCATCCTGATCGGCGGCATCGTCCTGACCGCCTATGCGCCGGATGAAGTTTCCACAGTATTGATCGTCCTCATGGAAACGATTGTTTTCATTGGGGTTGTTTTTGGCATACTGCCGCTCATTCAGTATTACCATGGCTTTGAAAGGGGCCTGGACAATATCGAGCGGGCCATGGAAGTGCAGACAAGCTCCACCTGGTCAGTCATGGGGCAGATCGAGGACTTTTTTAATCAGCGCACCATGGACAGCCTGTTTCAGAGCTATCGGGAGAAGGTCCAATCCCAGCGGGAGTCGGGGCAGATGCTGGCGGACATTGAGGATTATATCAACGATGATATTCTGGGCATACACTCCTGGAGGAACGTGGTCATGCAGATACCGGGCACATTGACCGGCCTTGGCATCCTGGGCACCTTCATCGGCTTGATCATCGGTATCCAGGGCATCGGGTTCAGCAGCGTAAACGCCGCCCTTTCAAGCGTCCAGACGCTGCTTTCCGGTATCCAGGTGGCTTTCTATTCATCCATCGCAGGCGTTATTCTGTCGCTGCTGTTCAATATCATCTACCGCATCGCGTGGAATGTGATGTCTCGGAATCTGGGGCTGTTCATTGAAGAATTTCATAAAAACGTCATTCCGCCGGTGGAGGAGCAGCTTCGCTATCGGGAACGCAAGGAGATCAAACAGATTACCGATCTGCTGGAGCGGCTGCCCAGGGGAGGCGCTTTTTCCGTTTCCAACGGCGGCGGCTCTCCGGCGCAGGGGCAGAGCAGCAGCAACGAGCAGATCCTGATGCCCCAGATCCTGCAGGGATTGAAGGACGGGGAGTTCGTGTTCTATCTCCAGCCCCGCTTCGACCTGAACAACCGCAAAGTGGTGGGCGCGGAAGCGCTTGTGCGCTGGAACCACGGCAAATTGGGCACGGTGTCGCCGGCTGTTTTCATTCCCGTGCTGGAAAGCAACGGCTATATCACCAAGCTGGATCAGTATATTTGGGAGCAGGTCTGCGCCACCATCCGCCGCTGGATCGACAGCGGCCTCCGCCCGGTTCCCGTGACGATCAATGTGACCAAGACTGATATCATGGCCATGGACACCGCGCAGTTCTTCATCGATATGCTGAAGAAATACCGGCTTCCGCCGCGGCAGCTGGATATTGATATTGCTGAAAACGCCTATATGCAGTCCAGCGCCGCTGTGCTGGAAACGGAGATGAAGCTGCGGCAGAACGGCTTTCGGGTGGCTGTGGACGGGTTTGACGGCAACTTTGTCGCCCTCATGTCCGTGGACGGCCTGCAGGCGGATATGCTGAAGCTGGATCTGCGCCGTTTTGCCGGCAACCAGAACCAGGCGGCCCTGAACGGCCTGTTTGAGCAGGCCAGAAAGCTCCAGTTCAACGTCACGGTGGAAGGCATCGAAAGCATGGAGCAGATGTCCATGCTGCG
This sequence comes from Clostridia bacterium, assembly GCA_017550745.1. Lineage (GTDB taxonomy): Bacteria > Bacillota > Clostridia > Christensenellales > Aristaeellaceae > RUG563. The sequence continues at coordinate 61,703 of JAFZOG010000041.1, forward strand.
CAAATGCGGCTGCAGCGAGGGCCAGGGCTTCTATCTGTCCAAGCCCATGTCTGTGCAGGAATTTGAAACCATGACGAGCGAGGAAGGCAATAAATGAGGCGGCGGAGAAACTCAGAGCAAGATAATGAATATAATTTTTGGCAGTCCGCTTCGGATATGTTCAGCGCGCTGCTGCTGATTTTGATGCTCGTGATCCTGCTGCTCGGCTTGTATCTGGTGCATGTTCCCGATAATGCCCAGGTCGATCCCTATGCGGGCAACACTTATGTGGAAGAAAACCACGACGACGATAACGGGCACATTACTCCGTCGCCTTCCCCTACCGCGTTTTTCTGGTTCGGCGGCGGCGACGGCGGAGGCGGCGGCGGAGAAACCCCGCATCCCACCTATGTTTGGGCAACAACCTCCGTCTCTCCCTCTCCCACCATATCGCCAACGCCTGATTTGGAGGGCGGCGGCGCAGGCGGAGGCGGCGGCGGTACAGGCGGCGGCGAGGGGGCCGGCGAGGGCCCCGGCGACGAGCCTGATCTGGGCATGAAATCAGCCGTTTATGTGATGCTGGTGGACGCTGAGACAGAGCGCGCCGTCAAGGAGCCGAACGTTGAGTTTGAGCTGTACGGCGCTACCGACACGCTGCAGATCCTGAACACTTACTATCCGCAGCGGATCAGCTATCGTTTCTATGAAACGACGGAAACGGGCGCCTTCTATTTCCCGGAGAAGCTGGTATGGGGGAAGTATACGCTGCATGAGCTGACCGAGCCGGAAGGCTACGACGCGTCGGAAAACATTGAGTTCTTCCTGGGTGAAAACTTTGACTGGACGGATCCGCTGGTCGTGAAGGTGCCGATATATCCCTCCAGGAATATCGTGCGGGTGCAGATGACGGACGCGGAAACCGGCCAGCCCGTGGCAGGCGGATCGTTTGACGTGGTGGCGGTGGAAAACGTGATCACCGCGGACGGCACCCTGCGCTATCGGGCGGGCCAGGTGGTCTCGGTCATCGAGATCGGCGAAGAGGGCTACGGGGAAAGCGAAGAAATCTATCTGGGCCAGTATCAGCTGCGCCAGCGGGACGTGCCGCCCTATTACGCCAGCCTGCTGGAGGATACAGAGATCCAGGTGGAAAAGAAATCCCGCGTGCTTCCCGCTGTCAACCAGTTCATCTGCCAGCGGACGAAGGTGCGCTTTACACTGGCGGATGAACTGTATCCGACGCGCGGCATCGCCAACGCTTCCTTCCTGGTTTACGCCGGGTATGGCAGCCTGGATGCGATGGAAGTGACCACCGACACCAACGGGCAGTTTACCCTGAACGAATTGGAAAAGGGCCTCACATACCGCATCGTCCAGACGGCTTCCACCGGCAATTACCAGAAGGCGAATCAGGAACTGGCCGTATCCATCGACCCCAGCGGCCGCATCGACGGCGAGCCGGAGGCGGAAGTGACCATGGCAAACCGCCTGATCCGCGCGCAAATCGGCATCACGGATGAGTTCAGCAGCCTGCAGGTTCCGGGCGTGAGCCTGGCCCTGTATGCACAGGATGACACCCTGATCCGCGCCTGGACCAGCTCGGGCACGCCGCTGATGTTTGACACGCTGTCCCCCGGGAACTATTACCTGATCAAGGACGCGGATCGGGAGAGCCACTACGACATCCACATCATGGACACGGCTGAGGTGCAGAAGATCAATATCTACACCACGTATCTGATGCATTATGTGATCATCGGCGTGCTGGCTACGCTCGGCGTGGCGCTGGTCGTGTTGGTCATCGTGCTGCAGGTGCGCAGAATCAGGAAGAAGAGGAATTCACAGAACAGGTCTTAATGCATTGAGGTGAATGTTCTTGCAGAATAACAGCAATTTGTCGGCCACCGGCATCCACGTGCGCATCAGCGACCTGCTGTTTGCCTTTCAGAAACGTTGGATGGTCATCGTCAGCGCGACCATGATCGGCGTGGTGATGGGGTTGATCATCTCCGCCATGTCATATGTGCAGTCTTCCTTTACCACATATGAAATCAATGGGTCCTTCGCCGTTACGGCCATGAACCCCAGCGGGCTGTATATCAACAACAACTCCAACCCGTCCAACAACGACTACCACCTGGCGGAAGACATGATGGACGCGGTCAAATACCTGATCAAAAGCGACCATGTGTTCAACGACGTGATCAACAGCCAGGAATTGCTGGGTTATAACGTCACGCAGCTGAAAAGCATGGTGAGCCTGATCCAGTACAATACCACGCAGATCCTGGAAATGAAATTCAACTGGCCCAACGCGGAGGACGGCATCGGCATCTGGAACGCCATCGTGGAGCATGCCAGCGCGCTGCTTCCCATGGCGCTGAAGCTGGGCTCCCTGGAGGTCATCAACGAGCCCACCGCCGAAATGATCGGCATGGCGGGATCGGGCAATAAGCTGGCGGTGCTGCTGGCGCTGCTGGGGTTTGGCACCGGCGTGGGCTTCGCGGTGATTGAGCTGCTGATCCATCCCACGCTGAATAACGTGCACGACGTGGAGACCATGTTTGGCCTGGAAACCATCGGCGTCATTCCCCAGGATAAGGAGCATTACAGGACCCGCGGCTCGATCCTGGCCCCGGAGGATACGGGTTCGTCTACGGTGCTTCAAAGCTTCTCGGCAGCGGCCTATATCCTGCGCAACCGCCTGGGCGACCGGGAGAAGCATCATTGCTTTTACGTCACCTCCGCCATTTCCGGGGAAGGAAAAACGACCGTTGCGGCGCATCTGGCCGTTCAGCTGTCCGATATGGAGCACCGCACGCTGCTGATCGACTTTGACACCCGCAACCCCAGCCTGGGCGCGCTGTTTCTGGATAAGGTGGATTATGCCCGCTCCCTGAACGCGCTGTACCGGGGCGACGCTACCGAAGAGGAAGCGATCACCACCCTCACCGGTTATCTGGATCTGCTGCCCACCATGCTGGAGCACAACGTCATTTCCCTGGACAGCACCATTGTGGAAATGATTCAGCGGCTCCAGGAAAAATACGAATACGTGATCCTGGACGCGCCGTCCGTGGGCCAGGTTTCCGATACGCTGAGCCTGAACCAGGTGGCCAATACGGTGCTGTTTGTGGTGGGCTATGATATTTCCACCATCCCCGATATACAGAGCGCGCTGGAAAAGCTGGATAAGTCCGGCACCCGGGTGCTGGGATGCGTGGTGAATAATGTGTCCTCCAGCCGGAACCTGGCATTGGGCAACAATGGCGAGGGACGCAGAAAAAACTCCAAGGACAAGAAAAAAGCTCCATTGAGTGATCCGGCGCAGAAAGAGGAAAAGTCGGCGGCGGAAGAAATCATGGACGGCGCCAGCCAGAAAAAACAGAAAAAGGGTGAGAAAAAACCGGGGCTGTTCTCCGGCCGAAAGAAAGAAAACCAGGAAGCTGAGCCGGCGCCTGCCGCGCCTGCCGCCAAAGAGGTTTCCGGCCCGAAAAACATCTTTGAAGAATTGATAGAGCAGGAGACAAAACAGGAAGGCAAAACGGACGCCGATCATATGGCGGAGCTGCTTCGCATGGGCATCACCAATGACTGGGGAAGCGACGCGGAGGAGATGGACGCTTCCGGCAGCGGTTATGACACGAGCGCCGCTGCGGAGGAAGCTGTAATTCCGGAGGCAGATAAACCTGCCGAGCCTGAAACCAAGGCCGAAGAATCCGCACCGGAGGAAGCAGCAAGCCCGGAGACGGATATGCCCGCTGAGCCGGAAAACGAAGATGAAGTATCCGAACCGGAGGAGGAAGAAGCTCCGGAGACGGAAACGTACGACGACTCGGAAGACGAAGCCGGGGAATCCGAACCGGAGGAGGAAGAAGACTCGAATACGGAAGTGTTTGACGAACCGGAGGATGAAGACGAAGAATCTGAGTCGGAGGAAGACGAAGACTCGGAGACGGAGATATTGACCGAATGGGAGAATGAAGACGAGGAATCCGAATCGGAGGAAGACGAAGACTCGGAGACGGAGATATTGACCGAATGGGAGAATGAAGACGAGGAATCTGAGTCGGAGGAAGAGGAAGACTCTGAGACGGATGTATTGACCGACTGGGAAAATGAAGATGAGGAATCCGAAACGGATGAAGAGGAAGACTCGGAGACGGAGATAATGACCGAATGGGAGAATGAAGACGAGGAATCCGAATCGGAGGACGAGGAAGACTTAGAGACGGATTTGTTTGACGACCCGGAGGATGAAGACGAAGAATCTGAGTCGGAGGAAGAGGAAGACTCGGAGACGGATGTATTGACTGAATGGGAGAATGAAGACGAGGAATCCGAATCAGAGGAAGAGGAAGACTCGGAGACGGATGTATTGACCGAATGGGAGAATGAAGACGAGGAATCTGAGTCGGAGGAAGAGGAAGACTTAGAGACGGATTTGTTTGACGACCCGGAGGATGAAGACGAAGAATCTGAGTCGGAGGAAGAGGAAGACTCGGAGACGGATGTATTGACCGACTGGGAAAATGAAGATGAGGAATCCGAAACGGAGGAAACAGCCATCCCGAAGATGGATCTGTTTGCCGGACTGGAAAAAGAAGTCATAGGAATGCCTCCGTACAAGATGAAATCCCATAAAAAAGATAAACAGGAGAAAAAGGCAAAAAAGGATAAACAGGGGAACAAAGGGAAAAAGCATAAAAAGTAAAAGACTTTGTTTTCCTTTCCTGACCGGGAAAAAGGAGAGAATGCTTTGTTTAATCAAGACATCATGCAGATGGTCCTGATCGGGCTGATCCTGCTGTGCGGGTATTTCTACCTGTATCAATTGGTCGCGAGCAAAACAGCCAATAAGGCATCGCTGCCGGTGATCGCCATCGTGCTGCTGGTGATTTACGCGATTATTTCCGTTTCGCTGGTGCTGATCATCAGCCAGATGGGCAGCATGGACTATATTGTGCTTTCCATGCTGGTTTTGATCACCTGTATCGGCATCGCGTCGCTGCTGTACGGGCTGGTGAAGAATTTCCGCAGGCTGAATAAAACCGTGCTGGTTTTGTTTGTCCTGTTCCTGCTGATGGTATCTTACATTACCATCTTCTCCCGTTCCGAACGCTCCAGCACCGTGATCCTGGTCTCTTTCGATTCCATTCAGGAGGCGATCCAGCGGCGCTCCCTGGAGCCGCTGGAGCATTTAATGATGAACGTGGTCATGTTCATCCCCCTGGGAGCGCTTTTCGCGCTGCTGGATCCGGGGCATACCGATAAATGGCGTTATGTGCTGCCGCTGGGATTGATACTGACCACCGTGATTGAAACCACCCAACTGCTGCTGCGCCTGGGCCATTGCGATTTGGAGGACTTGTTTGCCAACACGCTGGGAGCCTGCATCGGGCTTTTGCTGGTCAAAATCTACCTGCGCTTCCGTCCGGCAAGTGAATCGTAAATGATGGGAACCGCTGCAATGAGAGGAGGTGAATGAAGCGTGATGAGAACGGAGCGGCGCAGAAGCACCGGGGCGAGCATCCTGATCGAAATGTCGGTGATTTTCTGCCTGCTCGTATCCCTGGGCTTTCCCGGCCAGCTGGAGGTCATGATTGGCTCATCCCTGGAAAAGATGGTGGAATACGCCGCTTTCGGCCTGGAAATTTTGGTCATGATCCTGTCCAGCGGCAATACCTGGCAGGACATCCAATTGATCCACCTGGATAAGAAATACCTGGTGCTATACGCTTACGTGGGCATTCTGTTTGTGGTGTCCATGCTTGTCACCAGCTTCCCTTCCGACCAGTTTATTACCTGCGCGCGCCTTCTGGTTACGCTTCTGTTCGCCATATGGATGCAGGAATTTTTTCATCTGGATCAGATTCTGGAGCTGTTTTGCTGCGCACAGGCCCTGTTCGTGCTGGCGACGATCTTTTTCATGATCCGCTATCCCAATTACGCCTATGAAAGCGGCTCGGGATACAGCCACGCGCTGTGCGGGCTGAACCCGGCAAAAAACGCCAACGCCACGGAAATCTCCTTTGGCATCCTTCTCACCATCATGCTGATGGGCAGGAAAATAAAAACGCGCCGCGGCCCGGTGTTCCGCTGGCTGGTTCTGCTGTCCGTCCAGGGCGTGCTGCTGATCATGTGCCAGTGTACGGGCGCGCTGTTCTGCACCTTGATCGCTGTTTTCCCGCTGATGCTGAAGGATAAGTTCCGGCTGCCCTGGGGCTTGATTTACATCACGGTGAACATCGTATTCCTGTTCGTCGCGCTCACGCTGATGCCCCTGTTTGAGGACATCATTGTGGCCATGGGCAAAGACGCCACCCTGACAGGGCGCATCCCCATGTGGAATTATATCATCAACGTGATGACATTCAACCGCCCCCTCACGGGCTTTGGGTACAGCATGTTCTGGCGGGATCCCAACGCTACGGCCCTGATCCATACTGCCTTCAATGCCCGCACCAATCCCTTCATGGCGAACCTGTCGACAGGCTCCCACAACGTGATCATCGAAACCTGGGTCAACAGCGGACTGATCGGGCTGAGCATGTTTTTTATAGCGCTGCTGTTCTCCTTCCGCAGGATGAAGGATATCGAGTGGGAGCGCTATCGGTTCTGCAGCGTGGTGATGACGTTCCTGACCCTGAACGGGCTGACGGAACGCTGCCTGGGCGGCAATTATACCTTTGGCATTCTGTCCGTGCTGCTGGTGATGGCGATGGGATGCAACCGAAAGGAATTCCAGAAGAATTATCGGAAAAATCCCGCTGTGAACGCATATCCCGCGAACACGACCGCACCGTGATCTATGGAGGAACTGAGAAATTGAGCCTTGCGCATCCCAATGCGGGGAAACAAAAGCTGATGCACCTGCTTCGCACTATGCTGGTAACGGGCATGGCTTATGTGGTCAGCTACGGCATCACCCTGGTGCTGACCCCATACATTACGGAAACTGTGGGAACGGAAGCATACGGCTTTGTCACGCTGGCGAAGCAGTTCGCCGAATACGCCACCATCGTGACCACGGCGCTGAATACTTACGCCGCCCGGTATATTGGCATCGCTTATCATAAGAACGATATGAAACAGGCCAATATGTATTTCGCCTCTGTTTTCTGGGGGGATATCATTCTGGCGTCGTGCATTTTCGCCGCAGCCCTGGCCGTGATCGTTTTCCTGGAATATATCATCTCCATTCCCGCCGCGCTGGTGGCGGATGTCAAGGTGCTGTTTCTGCTTACGTTCCTGTCGTTCTGGGTCACGACGGTGTTTTCTGTGTTCGGCTGCGCGGGCTATGTGCGGGATCGCATGGATTTGAAGGGCGTTTTCAAAACCCTCTCCTTTATAACGGACGCGCTGGCGCTGCTGATCTGCTATGTGTTTTTCCCGGCCGCGATCCTGTATGTGGGCATCGGCACGCTGGCCGCCGCCCTGGTCATTGCGGGCACGGACTGGTGGATGAGCCGGAAATACCTGCCCATGCTGAAAACGGCGCGAAAGGATTTTTCCTTCCAGGCTGTGAAGCAGCTGGTCATGAACGGCTTCTGGATGTCCTTCAATATGGTGGGCGACCTGCTGAACAACGGGCTGGACCTGCTGGTGTGCAATCAGATGCTGACTTCTCTGGCCATGGGCCAGCTGGCAATCGCCAAAACCATGCACACCATCGTGAAAAGCCTGTACCTGGTGGTAGATCAGGCGTTCATCCCCCGGTTTATCAAAGCGTATGCGGATGAGCATAAGGATAAGCTGATGGATGAGCTGAAGCTGTCCATGAAGGTGTCCGGCATGCTGGCCAATATCGCGTTCGCGGGGTTTGTGGCGCTGGGGCTCAGCTATTACCGCCTGTGGATCCCCAATGAGGATATCGAATTGATTTACCGGCTGACCATCGTGACCATCATGGTCATTTTGCCCACCGGGGCGATCCATCCGCTGTATTACATCTATTCCCTGACCCTGAAGCAGAAGATCCCCTGCTATGTCACGCTCATCGGCGGCATATTCAATGTGGCGGGGATGTACGTGCTGATCCGGTACGCGGGCATGGGCGTATACGCGGTGGCGTGGACCACGGTGGCGGTCATGACCTTCATCAATTTTGTATCCAACCCGCTGTATATGGCGCATGTGCTGCGGGTGCCCTGGCACTCCTTTTATCCCGATATCCTGCGCAACCTGCTTTCCTGCTGCGTGCTGACGCTGCTGTTCTATGGCCTGGCTTCCCTTTACAAACCCACCGGCTGGCTGACGCTGATCCTGTGCGCGGGCGGTTACGCGCTGCTTGGCATCCCGATCCATCTGGCCATTGTCACCAACCGGGATCAGCGGAGGAGATTGGCCGAAGCAGTCAGGCGAAAGCCATGATCTCCCAATCGCACCATAAGGAGGCCGATCCAGTTGAAGCTGATTGTACACCGTATCAATGAAACGGATCAGAACGTGCATATCCAACGCAACGAGGAGATGTTCAGAAAGCTGAACGTGGATGTGCGGGATGTTTATAACCGGGATTTGCTGCGAGGCGATTTGACGAAGGCGGACGCGATCTGTCTGAACTGGTTTGAAAACATCGACGGCGGCAGCTTCTATATGCCGGTGCTGCGATATATCCGGCGGATCATACAGATGCGCAGGATCAGGAAGGCGGGCCTGAAGGTGATTTTCTGCATGCACAACAAATTTCCCCACAGCCCCCGTTATCCGGCCCTGAGCAGAGATTTGTATTATCGCCTGGCGGAAATGGCGGACGTGATCCTCACCTTTGCCGAGGAAACAAAAGACGGCCTTACGGAATTGTTTCCCAAGCGGGATTATTCCGGAAAGATCCGGGTCATCCGTCCGCTGAATTATATCGGCGCGTATCCTCCGAACGCCGGTTCCGCCACGTATCAGGCCGTGAAAAAGTTTGCGGGAAAAATGCTGATCGGGTTTGTGGGCGTCATTTCGCCCTACAAAAACGTGGAGCTGCTGTTCCGGGCCGCCAAAGCGATGGCCGGGGAAGACGCCGCGTTTCTGATTTACGGCAAGCCCGTTTCCCCGGAATACCAGACAAAAATGGAACAAATGGCGGCGGGGTGCGAAAACGCCATCTGCCGGTTCGAGCGGATACCGGATGAAGAAATGGCCCCGATTCTGGATGTGTGCGACGTGATGATCATGCCCTATGATACCAGAAGCGCGGCCAATTCCGGCACGGGGCGGCTTGCGTTTTCTTATGGCCGCACGGTGGTTTCGCCGGACATTCCTTCCATGAAGGCGCTTCCGGAGGAGCTGCTGTATCTGTACCATTACGAAACCGACGGGGAGCATGAAGCCAAAATGATGGAGCAGCTTCTCCGGGCTTACGGCGATTGGCGAAAAGACCCGGAGATCCTGCGTGAAAAGGGAAGCAGCCTGAAGGCGCTGATGGAACGGGATTACTCCGAAGCGGCTGTGATGCGGCAATACGCGGAGATATTTTCCCGGCTGGACGCAGGCAAATGACTGGCGCCGGGAATGGATGACGGCAAGGGGGAATCAGCTACGAGAAACGTTCTGGAATACCTGGAGGAGATCGTCCGCCAAACGCCGGATAAAATTGCGGCGGCCTGCGGGGAGGAGCGGTATACCTTTCGGGAGATGCAGGCGCTGGCAAAAAGAATCGGCGCGGCAATCGGCAAATACGGCGGAAAGAACCTGCCCATCGGCGTGATCGCCGCCCGCAGCGCCGAAACCATCGCTTATCTGTTGGGCGCGCTGTACAGCGGGAATTATTATGTGCCCATGGATCCGGACATGCCCGCCGAAAAGAAGCAGGCCATCGTGGACGATACCGGGCTGCGGATCATCCTGGGAACCGAGGACTGCCGGGGGCTGGCCGCGGCGCTGCGGTTTGACGGCTGCTACCTTTCTTTGAATGATTTGGGCCCTCAGGAATGCGCCCTGCCGGAGGCGGGGGGAGATGACCCGCTGTATATGGTGTACACCTCCGGCTCTACCGGCAAGCCCAAGGGCATCCTGAAATCCCACGGCGCCGAGATCAGCTTTATCGACGCTTACTGCGCCACCTTCGATTTTTCCGCGGAGGACGTGATCGGCAACCAGACACCCTTTTTCTTCGATGCCTCCGGCAAGGACCTGTACCTGATGCTGAAAATGGGCTGCACCCTGGAAATCCTGCCCACGAAGCTGTTTTCCTTCCCCACGGAATTGATGGAATACATGAACGACAGGCGGGTGACCTTTATTTCCTGGGTGCCCACCGCCATTTCCATCGTGGCCCAGCTGAACCCCTTTTCCGTGGTAAAGCCGGAATTCCTGCGCAAGGTCTTTTTCGTGGGCGAGGTCATGCCCATGAAGTACCTGAATAAATGGCGCAGGGCGCTGCCTGATTTGCAGTATGTGAACCTGTACGGCCAGTCCGAGCTGGCCGGTATCTGCTGTTATTTCGAGGTGAAGGGCGACTGGGCGGACACCGCCGTGCTGCCCATGGGCAAGCCGCTGAAAAACAGCAGGATGTACCTTTTGGACGGCGGAAAGACGGTGACGGAACCGGGGCGAATCGGCGAAATGTATATCGAAAGCCCGGCGCTTGCCCTGGAATACTTCCATGACCCGGAAAAAACCGCCGCCTCTTTCCTGATAAAGGACTTTGGCGAAGGGCCTGTCCGCTGCTTTAAAACCGGCGATATGGCCCAATACGACGGGGAGGGCAATTTGATATTCGCTGCCCGGACCGATTTTCAAATCAAGCATATGGGCCACCGCATCGAGCTGGGGGAAATCGAGGCCATCGCCACCGCCCTGGACGAAATCAAGCTGTGCTGCTGCCTGTACCGTCCGGAGAAACAGTGGATTTATCTTTTCGTCGAGCCGGCGGACGGCTGCGGCCTGACCGGACAGGAATTCCGCAGCCTCCTGCGGGATAAGCTGTCCGATTATATGCTGCCGCGCAAGGTGATTCCGGTGGAAAAGATGCCCCTGAACGCCAATGGGAAAATCGACCGGCAGACGCTGAAAACACTGATGAAATAGGAATGGGGGAAGAAACATGGAAGAACTGCTTGAAATCCTGCGGGACATCAACCCGGACGTGGACTACGAAACGGAAGACAACCTGATCGACGGCAAGGTGCTGGACTCCCTGAGCATCATTCAGATGATCAACGAAATCTGCGATACCTTCGATATTGAGATCCCGCCGAAGTGGATGCGGAATGAAAACTTTAACAGCGCAAAGAAAATCTGGGCGATGATTCAGCAGATCCAAGAGGAAGAATAAGTATGTCCATTACTTCATTTACCTTTCTTCTGTTCATTGGCGCGGTGCTGCTGGCTTATTTTCTGGTGCCGAAAAGATGCCAGTGGGTGGTGCTGCTGATTGCCAGCTGCTGTTTTTACCTGAGCTATGGGGTTCGGTATTTTCTGTTTGTGCTCTTTACCTCCGCCAGCGTGTACGCCGCGGTCAGGGCCATGCAGAAAATGGCCGACGGGCAGAAGGCATTCCTGAAGGGCGAAGGAAAGGAACTGGGCAGGGAAGAAAAAAATGCCTATAAGGCCAAGGTAAAAAGCCGAAAGAAAGCGGTCATGCTTTGCGCGATGCTGGCCAATCTGCTGGTTCTGTGCGTGTTTAAATACGCCCATTTCGTGCTGGAGCAGGTGCAGAGCGTGATCGTGCTGTTTGGCGGCGCGGGTTTTCAGGATATACTGAAGCTCGCGGCGCCTCTGGGCATTTCGTTTTACACCTTCCAGATGGTGGGCTATCTTCTGGACGTGTACTGGGGCAATGTGGAGGCGGAGAAGAATTATTTCAAAACCCTGCTGTTCTGCTCCTTCTTCCCCCAGATGACCCAGGGCCCCATCAGCGAATTTGGCTCCCTGGGGGAGCAGCTGTTCGGGGAGCACGCGTTTTCATACAAGAATTACTCCTGGGGCATGCAGCGCATGTGCTGGGGCTTTTTCAAAAAAATGGTGGTGGCGGACGCGCTCGCCCCGCTGGTTCAGGATGTGTATGCCAATTACCCGCAGTACGCGGGCGTTACCGTCCTGTTCGGCGTGTTCATGTACAGCGTGCAGATCTATGCCGATTTCTCCGGCTATATGGATATTATGTGCGGCCTGTGCGAGGTGATGGGCATCCGCCTGACCGAGAACTTCGACCGGCCGTACTTTTCCAAATCTGTCGCGGAATACTGGCGCAGATGGCATATGAGCCTGGGCGCCTGGTTCAAGCGGTTTATCTATTATCCCATCGGCATTTCCAAATGGAACCGGGAGCTGGGCAAAAAAAGCCGGGAAAAGCTGGGGAGGAAATTTGGCGATATGCTGCCCGCGTCCATCGCGCTGGTGGTGGTATGGCTGGCCACGGGCCTGTGGCACGGAGCCAGCTGGGCATATATTGTGTGGGGCCTGGTGAACGGGCTGTTCATTATCCTGAATCTGTGGCTGGATCCCGTTTATGCCGCATGCCGCAGAAAACTGGGTATCCGGGAAAACGCCTGGCTGTGGCGGGCGTTCCAGGTGATCCGCACGTTTATTCTGGTTTCGTTCATCAAGATCCTGCCTGAAGTGGGCACGCTGGGCCAGGGCCTTGGCCTGTGGGCGCGGGTTTTTACCAATCATGATATACCCGGCGGGGTGCGGCAGCTGCTCCCCTTTTTGAACTGGACCTCCACCTTCACCCTGGTGCATTTCGTGATGGCAGTGCTTGGCACGGGCTGCATGTTCGCGGTATCGCTTTTGCAGCGCCGCAGGCAGGTGCGCGCATATACGGAAAAATGGCCCATGATCTTGAGGGTCGTCATGCTGTGCGTCCTCTTCTTCTTCATCATTACCTTTGGCATTCAAAATACCTGGGAAGGAGGCGGATTCCTGTATGCGCAATTCTAAGCGGGTTCTGCTGTCCCTCCTTTGCTTTATCGGCATCATCACGCTTCTTTCCGCCGTGTGCCTGGGGCTGTATTATAACACGGAAACCCTGAATATCATGGACAGCAGGCTGCGCGCTTCCCTGGCGGGCACCCTGGACCGGCTCATGATCGGCTCCTCCCACGCCTGGAACGGATTCATGCCCCAGGTGTTCGACGAAGCCCTGCAGTGCAGCAGCTACAATCTGTCCGGCGGTGTCTTTCCCATGTACGCCAAGGAACTGTTCCTGAAAAAGGAATTGTCCCGCAACCCGATTCAAACGGTATACATAGAAATATCGGACGATACGCTGACCCGCACCAATGCAAGCGATTATTCCGAAGGGGATGAAATCGCCATCGCCCGGCTGGATTCCTGGGGGGAGCGATTTGATTACATGCGGCGGTTCCTGTCGCTGAACGACTGTGTCAACGTGTATTCCCGGGCGCTGCTGCGGGGCGTACAGGCCGGGTTGACGCTCCTGCGGAATAAAAGCACCATGAATTACGCGGACCGGGGATTTTACGGGAAGCGCACGGAGGATATGCGCTTTACGCCGGAGGAGGCCGCCGAGCGGTATCAGCGGGATACCGTTCCGGTGGCGGATTACAGGCAGGAAAACATCGAGCAGCTTCGCTCCGTTGTCCAAACCTGCAGGGAATTGGGCGCTGAACCGGTGTTTGTGGTGATTCCCGTTTCCGACAGCTATCTGTGGGAAAAGGCGGGAATGGACGGCTTTCGCCTGTGGCTGACGCAATTCTGCGGGGAAATGGGCTGCGCCTGTTATGATTTCAATCTGCTGCGGGATCGGTACGCACTGTTTTCCGATCAGATATCTTATGTGAACTACACGCATATGTCCGCAACAGGCGCGGAAGCGTTTACCTCCGCTTTTGCCCGGGTTGTGCTTTCCGCGGAGCGCGGCGAGGATGTGAGCCCGCTGTTTTACGGCAGCTATGCGGAAGCCCTGCTGGATTCGCCGTACCGTCCATAAAACAGATGATTTACCAAAGCGCTTTAGCCCCCCACACCAACGCAAATGGAGGAACAGATGCTGGATAGGCTTCGTAAAAACCTGCATATTGATTTTGTCCGCTGTCTGATTGCGCTGCCCGCGGCTTTTTTAAGCTCCCTGAGCGTGAGTGTGTTTTGTTATGTGCGGTCTTTTCCGGAGATGGGCCTGTATTACAGCGGCGGCATGACCAATCTCCTTGGAAACGCCGTGACCGTATGGACGATCCTTTTGTTTTTGCCCATGGCCGTTTTTTTTGCCGCCGTACTGCACGCCGTGCGGAAGCCGCATATCACCGGCGCGGTGGTTTCCCTGCTGCTGGCGTTCAATATGGTGGTTTCCCTTTCCATGGAGCACAGCGAACTGACGGAGATCTTTTTGCCAGACGGCGTGATGTGCAATGCCCTGACGCTGCTGGGCTTCGCGCTTTTGCTGGACGCGTGCGTTGAACTGCTTTACCTGTGGTGTGACAGGAGGACGCAGCGCCGGATCCTGCTTCAGCGGATGGACGCCTGGACCGTGTTCAAGCAGTTCCTGACCGCGATGTTTGTGGTGCTGCTCTGCTGGCTGCCCATCATCCTGTGCTGCTATCCCGGCAGCATGCACAATGACACCCGGTATCAGGTCATGGGCTGGATCGGATTGAAGCAGATCACCGCATCCCACCCCATTCTGACGACGGCGGTTTACGGCTCGCTGTACCAGCTGGGCATGTATATCGGCGGGCAGAATGAAGCGCTGTTTCTGAACGTAGTGTTCCAGGCGCTGTTTAATGCCGCGGCCATCGGCCTGGTGGCGGTATACAACAGAAAATATACCGGCTCCAGGGGCTGGTACTGGGCCACCGTGCTGTTTTTCGGCCTGCTGCCCGTCTGGCAGAGCGCGTCCCAGCTGATCATCAAGGATGTGCTGCATACAGGGTGCTATCTGCTGTTCTATGTGGTGTATCTGGAATGCCTTCGGACCCGGGAGAAAAAGTGGAGCCATGTCCTGCTGCTGCTGTTCACCGCCATTCTGGTGGCGTATACCCGAAAGGCCGCGTTCTATCTGGCGCTCATCTGCATCATCGTTGTGACGGTGGCGCACTGGAAGAAGTTTTTCCTTCCTTACCTTGTCATGCTGATGATGTTTGCGGGCCTTTTCTGGTTTTCGCAGCAGGTGCTGTATCCCATGGTGGGCATCGGGGAGGAATGGAAGTCCGAAAACTACAGCCTGCAGTTCCAGCAGGTGGCCCTGTACTGCCGCACCTACGGCGACGAAATGACGGACGAGGAAAAGGCCATCATCAACGGCACGCTGGATTTTGATACCATCGTACGGGATTATTCCCCCATGAAATCCGACGATGTGAAAAGCACCTTCCATGATACCTGGAAGGACCACGCGGAATTCTGGGCGCTGTACAGGCAAATGTTCCTGCGGCATCCGCTCCTGTTCGTCAAAGGGACGATCATGACCACCTTTGAGCATATGAATCCCTGGTTCGACGGCATCAATTTCCGGGTGGCCATTTCCCACGAAGAGGACTTTATTACCGTAGAATTTGCGTCAGGCATGCACAGGGAGCTGAGCAAGTTCTGGAATCTGTGCCTGCGTATCCCGGTGATCCGGATGCTGATCGGCAACGGCCTGTATACCTGGCTGCTGCTGGCGGCGCTGGGCTATTCCTTGAAGAAGCGTTCGCTGTGGGCTTTCCTTGGGCTGATCCCCAGCCTGACGCTCTTTATCGGCTTATTTATGAGCCATGTGAACGGCGAGATCCGCTACGGCTATCCGCTGATCGCCGCTACGCCGCTGGTATTCTGCTGGGTGCTGTACGCGTCGTCCCAGGGGAGGGGCAAGGGCAGTTTTACGGAGGAGTCCGCGGCTGAGCCGCCCAGGCGCAGCCTTGCCGATCGGCTCAGGCATGCGGCGGCCCGTTTGGACCAGGCTTCAGAAACCATGGATGTCATTCTCCATGGCCAAAAAGCAACGAACGCCCAGGCCGTTGCCTCTCCGTCCCAGGCGGCGGAAAAACCCGAAAGCGCCCCGGCTTCACCGCAGGCGGAGGATGCCGGGCAAAAAAACAAAGATGTACCGGCAACACCGGTTCCCTCCACGGAGGAAGCGGCGCAGCCGCAGGAAGGCGCGCCGGGAAACAGCCATACGGAAAAGCGAAAAATGCCCTCCTTATGGAGCAGGCTATTGTTTGCTTACTCCGAAGACGGAAGAATCGAAGCGGACGGGGTGATGTTCCGCGCAGGGGCGGCGGCCATCCTGTCCGCCCTGAGCGTCAGCCTGCTTGGATATCTGAATACCCAGGGTGATATCACCGGCATCCGCTACCTGCTGCTGAATGCCTTCAACATCCGGTTTTTCCTGCTGCTGATCCCCTTCTTCCTGCTGTATTCGGTTCTCTACCGGATGATCGGCAAGGTTTATTTCAGCAGCCTGGCCGTATCCGGCGTGATGGCGATGAGCGTGGTGGTTTCCCTCGCCATGAACCACAGCGGTTTTTCGGAGATTTTCCTTCCCGCCGGCGCGGCCGGAAACCTGGTGATCCTGCTGGGCATCGCGCTGATGATCCATGCGTGCGTCTCCCTCATCTATGTGTGGTTTGACCGAAAATCGGCCCGCAGGATCAAACCGATCCGAGTCAGCGGCTCTTCCCTCCCTCAGGAATACGGCGGAGCGTTTTTCTCCATTTTTATTTGCTGGATCCCCATTCTGTTTTTCTGCTATCCCGGATCGGTGGATACGTCCGCGGCGTCCCAGGTGGGGCAGTGGATCGGCCAGGATGGCATGACCAACGCGTATCCGCTTCTGTCCACTGCCTTTTATGGGCTGATCTGTCAATTGAACCGGATCGTCGGCAGCGAGGAAAAGGCGTGGATGCTGTGCGTGCTGCTGCAGGGTATTTTGAACGCCGCGGTGATGGCCTGCACAGCCGTCAGCGTGGGCCGTCTGGCAGGCTCCAAAACCTGGAAATGGGTGACCGTTGCGTTCTTTGGCATTTTACCGGCCTGGCAGAACGCTGCCCAGCTGGTGATGCCGGAGGTTTTCCAGACGGGCATCCTGCTGCTGTTCTGCTGCCAGTATCTGAAATGCCTGGACAAGGAGCATCGCGTCCGGGATATCGTGGGGCTGCTGGTGTGCGCACTCCTGGTGATGTTTGCGAAAACCAATGCGGTCATCATCGTGGGGATCTGCTTTGCCATCCTGCTTCTGCGCCATTGGAAAAAGCGGCTGCTGCATTATATCGTGTGCCTGGCGATCACGGCAGGCGTATTTTGGGGCGGCAGCCAATTCCTTTACCCCATGCTGAACATCCAGCCCGCGGCGGAGGATCACACCCGGGAATTCCAACAGGCGGCGCTTTACTGCCGCACCTATCAGGAAGAAATGACGGAGGATGAAATCGCCGTCGTCGCAGGCGCGCTGGATGATGACACTTTCCTTCCTGAGTATACGACCCTGAACGCCGACGCGGATAAAGCCGGCGTCCCGGCTGAAAGCGGGGCCGGGGAAAACGCGGATATGACCGCGTTCTGGCAGTTGTACCAACAGATGCGCGAAAAGCATCCGCTCCTGTTTGTCAAGGAGCGGATCATGGGCACCTTTGGCTACTGGGATCCCTGGTTCAGCCAGGTGAACCTGCGCTTGTCCATCGCCCAGAAGCCCGGCGTGGTCAGCACCCGATTCGCTTCTGACAGCCGTGTCCGGATGGTGCGGGATTATTGGGAAGCATGGCTTCACGCGCCTGTGGCGCGGATGCTGGTGGGCACGGGGCTGTTCGTGTGGCTGCTGCTCACGGCGCTGGGCTATTCCGTAAAACGGCGTTCCCTGCCTGCGTTCCTGGGGCTGGCGCCTTCGCTTGTTTTACTGGCGGAGCTGTGTATAAGCCCGGCCAACGGCGACCTGCGCTACAGCTATGCGCTGATCGCGGCGACGCCGCTGATCCTTTCCTGGGTGGTTTACGCCGCGTCCCAAAAGGCCGCCGTTCAGGCGGAAGAAACAGCCGGGATGTCCCTGCGCCAGTGGGCCGAGGGGATCCCGGACCGGCTTGAGAAGGCGGCGGAACGGAATAAAATCCATCCGCGCTCTGCCGCGGAAACGCCTGCCGCCCCGGTTCAGCCCGAAACGGAAAAGAAAGGGCCTGTCGCAGGCCCGGCGGTTCCCCAGCAGGAAACGACAAAACCGGCATGGACAGCGCCGCCGCCGGAAACCCATGCAAAGCCTCAGCCCGCGCCTGCAGCCGTGCCCGCCGATCAAGCGGCGGAGCAAACGAAAACGCCCTTGCCTGACGCCCCGGTTCCTTCCGATGCAAAAACCCCGGAAAACGGGACGGAGCTTCACGCGGAACAGGGAGGGCTGGACAAGGTGCTGTCCTGGATCCAGACGTATATCCCCATCCCCCGGAACCCCAAGGTGTATTTGGACGTGGTCAAAATCATCGCCATTTATATGGTGCTGTTCAACCACACGGGTTCCTCCGGCTTTACGATGTACCGGAAGGTGACGGAACTGCCCTGGCATCTGCCCCTGGTGGTGCTGTCCATTTTTATCAAGATCGCCGTGCCGCTGTTCTTTATGGCCTCCGGAGCGCTGCTGCTGGGCAGGGACGAGCCCTACAAAGCGCTGTTCAAGCACCGCGTGCTGCGCTTCTCCATCATATTGGTGGCGGCCTCTTTCATCAACTACTGGGCTTACGTGAAGGGCAATTCGCCGTTTTCCCTGCTGGATTTTCTGAGCAGGCTGTATACTAACGACGTCGTCACCCCGCTGTGGTATCTGTACAGCTATATCGCGTTCCTGTGCATGCTGCCCTTCCTGCGGAAGCTGGCGAGGCAGATGAAGGATACGGACTATCTGTGGCTGCTGCTCTCCTTCCTGCTCATGAAGCTGATTTCCGTCGCCGACGCGATGCTCTATCAGGGAAGCAATTACCATGCCAGCGATTTCTATCTTTTCACCGCCTATACCTATGTGGTTTACGCCTTATGCGGGTATTACATCGAAAAGGACGGCTTGAAAAAGTACGATTCCGGCATGTTCTTCGTCCTGCTGATGGCATCCCTGGCATCCCTGGGCCTGACCTACCTGCTGACCGAATGGAAGGCGGCGGCCGCGGGGGGCTGGGAAAACACGGAAGCGCAGGATTTCTTCAACACCCTGATCGTTATCCCCAGCATCACGGTTTTCTACGGCTGCAAGCTGTATTTCGAGAAAAGGCCGGTGCCGAAAAACACGAAGAGGATCCTGTCCCTGATATCCACGTGTACCTTCGGCACGTACCTGTTTGAAAGGACCTGGCGTTTTTCCGTGTCTGACCTGGAATACCGGCTGCGTCCGTTCCTGGGCGAGCTGGGCGCTTCCATGGCGCGTATTCTGGCCGCCTGCGCCGTTGGCATCCTGGCCACGTTTGCGTGGAAAATCGTCAGCGGTTTCGTAAAAAAGAAAGCAGGGAACGTGGCGGAAAGGATTACCTCTCTCAAGGATAAAAAATCGTAAGGAGTGGAAGGCACATGATTGTCATTCTGCTGTCCGGCGGGTCCGGGATGCGGCTGTGGCCGCTGTCCAACGAAGTGAGATCAAAGCAGTTTATCAAGATTTTCAATGATCCCACGGGCAAACGGGAATCCATGGTGCAGCGGGTATACCGTCAGCTCAAAACCGTGGATCCCGACTGTTCGGTGACGGTCGCCACGGCGAGAAGCCAGATACCGGCCATCCTAAACCATCTGGGGAAAAAAGTGCATATCAGCATCGAGCCGTGCCGCCGGGATACCTTTCCCGCCATCGTGCTGGCGACGGCGTATCTGCATGACGTGATGGGCATTCCCGAGGACGAGGTGGCGGTGGTCTGCCCGGTGGACCCGTATGTGGAGCTGGGTTATTTTGAGGCCCTGAAAAGGATGGATGCCCAGGCCGCGAAAGGCGAAGCCAATCTGGTGCTGATGGGCATAGAGCCCACCTACCCCAGCAAAAAGTACGGCTATATCATCCCGAATGACTGCGGGGCCGTGTCCACAGTCAAGATGTTCAAGGAAAAACCGGACGCGGCAGCAGCCCAGGAATATATCGCCGGCGGCGCGCTGTGGAACGGCGGCGTGTTTGCCTATAAGCTCAAATATATGCTGAACCGGGCAAAGGAACTGCTGAACTGCACAAAGTATCAGGAGCTGTACGATCACTATGAGGAATTGCCCAAGATTTCCTTCGACTACGCGGTGGTGGAAAAGGAGCCGTCCATTCAGGTGATCCGGTACCGCGGCGAATGGAAGGACGTCGGTACCTGGAATACCATGGTGGAGGCCATGCACGGCAACACCCTGGGCCATGTCATCCTCAACGAGCAATGTGAAAACGTGCATGTGCTGAACGAACTGGAAGTGCCTGTGCTGGCCATGAACGTGCAAAACCTGATCATTTCCGCCAGCCCCCAGGGCATTCTGGTGACGGAAAAGCATGCCAGCGCCCATATCAAGCCTTTTGTGGGCATGATTGACCAGCGCGCCAGGTTCTATGAAAAAGCCTGGGGTGAAATCATGGTGCTGGACGTGGGGGAAAGCAGCATGACCCTGCGGCTCAAACTGATACCCGGCGGCACCTTCCGATACCACCGGCATGAACTGCGCGACGAATCCTGGACAGTGGTGGAAGGGACGGGCGAAGCCGTGGTCAATGACCAGACCATCCCGCTGCATCCCGGGTCTGTGGTCAACTTGCCCCGAGGCTGCATGCACAACCTGGTGGCCTATACGCATATGACCGTGATTGAAATCATGTGCGGGGAAAAGCTCAGCGACGATGATTATATCAAATTCCCAAGGGATGAGAAGCGGCCGCACTTTTGACGCTTTCTTGAGGGAAGGAAGGACTGTCTATGAAACTGGGAATCCTGTGTACGATGCTCAACGATTTTGGCAAGAAGGGCTTTTACAACAGCCAGGAAATCGGGCTGGGCCAGCAATTGAGCGATATGGGCCACACGGTCATCATCTATAAGGGGGTCAGGAAAGGCGAGCCCTTTGTGGAAGACAAACTGGCCGATAAGCTGGTCATCCGCTATATTCCATTGCCCCGGTTCAGCAAACACGGCTATATCAAGACCTCCTGGCTGGACAAGGATCTGAACGGCCTGCTGTGCTTCAGCGACCAGCAGCTCTTTATCCCCCATGTGTACCGCTTCTGCGTGAAGCATCATATCAGCTTTGTCCCTTACGTGGGCACCACCTTCAGCGTATATCCCACGCTGCGCGGAAAAGTGATGAACGTGCTGGCCGGAATGGGCACATTGCGCCTGTACCGGCACATGCCTGTGCTTGCAAAAACCGAATCGGCGAAAAAAGAACTGGAAAACCTGGGCGCCAAGGATGTTACCATCGCCATGGTGGGCCTGAATCCGCATGTGCTGCGGCAGGATTACAGAGATTTTTCAAAGGCGGAGCTGCGCAAAGAATTCGGCTTCGCCGCGGATGACGTGGTGCTGTGCTGCGTGGCCCGCATTGAAATCGACAAGCGTACGGACCAATTGATCGAGGTGCTGAACAGGAGCAGGGACAAAAAGCCGTTCCGGCTGCTGCTTGTGGGCAAGGGGCCTTTGCGGGGCCAGGTGGATCAAAAAATCAGGGAGTACAGCCTGGAGGACCGCGTGCGCATCCTGGACCGCGTGCCCTTCAGCGATATGTGGAAGATTTACCGCATGTCCGATTATTACATCAATATGAGCAAGGAAGAAATCTTCGGCATGGCGATTATGGAAGCGGTCTATTACGGCACGTCCGTAGCGGCGCGGCGGGCGCTGGGCCCCAGCATGACGCTGAAGGGCATGCGAGGCCATTGCCTGTGCGACAGCGACGATGAGGTGGTGAACTGGATCTGCGGCCCATATCCGGATGAAAAGGATCTGGAAGAGAGCGCTCAAAAAATGATCGCCAATTTTTCCTGGGAAAGCTGCGCCAAAGCCTTCCTCAGCAAAATTCAAGCGGCGCGCTAAAGGAGGAACGCTGTATGTGCGGGATATGCGGTGTATATGACCTGAACGGGAAACGGAAGGATAAGCTGGCCCTGCTGGAAAAAATGAACGCGGCGCAAAAGCACCGGGGGCCGGACGACCAGGGCGTCTTTCTGGAAGGGCCGGCGGGGCTGGGGCACGTGCGCCTGTCCATCATCGACCTGTCCAGCGCGGGGCACCAGCCCATGCTCTACGGTGACCGGTACGCGCTGGTGTTCAACGGAGAAATCTATAATTATATCGAGCTTCGGGATGAATTGATCAAAGCGGGCTATGTATTCAGCACCCACTGCGATACCGAAGTCGTTCTGGCGGCTTACGACCATTGGGGCGAGGACTGCCAAACCCGGTTCAACGGCTTTTGGGCCATCGCCCTGTACGACCGGAAAGAAGAAAGCCTGTTTCTGTCGCGGGACCGGTACGGCGTAAAGCCGCTGTACTATACCGGCCAGCCGGGATATTTTGTGTTCGCGTCTGAAATCAAAACGCTTTTGCAGGATGAAAACATCCCGCGCAAGGCGAATGATACGGTGATCTTCGATTACCTGGTCAACGGCTTTGTGGACTGCACGGAGGAGACCTTTTTCCAGGGCATCCTGCGGCTGCCCGCCGGGCACTGCATGGTGCTGGACAAGGCGGGAAACCAGCGGATGAAGGCGTATTATGAGCTGCCCTACAGCGAACAGCTCATCGGCGATGTGAACGATGAAATGGTGAAAACCTTCCACAAGCTGTTCCAGGAGTCGGTGAAGCTGCGCCTGCGGGCGGATGTGCCGGTGGGCAGCTGCCTGTCCGGCGGGCTGGACTCCTCCTCCATCGTATGCGAGAGCAGCCGCCAGCTGCGGGAGCAGAAGGCCGGGGACGACCAGAAAACGTTTTCTTCATGCTATCAGGGCGACGCCAACGATGAACGCGCGTTTATTGAAGCGGTGGTGGAAAAAACCGGCGTGGACGCCCATTACATCTATCCCACCGGGGATATGCTTTTTGAGGATCTGGATCACCTGATCTATACCCAGGACGAGCCCTTCGTGTCCACCAGCATGTATGCCTCCTACTGCGTGATGAAGCTGGCCCACGAAAACCATATCAAGGTGCTGCTGGACGGCCAGGGGGCCGACGAAATCCTCTGCGGCTATCGGAAAGCCCGGGTGTATTACATCAAGCGCCTGCTGCACGCGAAAAAGCTGGGAAGGGCCGTCAGGGAGATCCTCTATTACCTGCCCTACATGCGCAAGGGAAAGAACGTTTCCTTCCTGGCTGAACTCAATATGCTCAAGCAATTCCTGGGGAAAACCAGCAGCAGCGATATCCGCCACAGATACCTGGAGGAAAGCTTTGCCCATCGCACCCTGAAAAACAGCTATGAAAACAACGAACGCTTCCTGCTGAACGATTTTGACAAGATCGTGCTGCCCGCGCTGTTGCGCTATGTGGATCGGAATTCCATGGCGTTCTCCATTGAGGACCGGCTGCCCTTCCTGGATTACCGGCTGGTGGAATATGCCATGCGCCTGCCGCTGAACGCGAAAATCGACAACGGTTATTCCAAAGCGATCATGCGCAAGGCGCTGGACATGCCCAAAATCATCCGGGAGCGGAAGGACAAAATCGGCTTCTATACCCCGGAAAACGCCTGGATGGCCGCCCATTCCCAGACGTATAAAGCGCTGTTCACCGCCCCTGATTTCCGGGCGGGGAAATATATCGCCGCCCAAAAAATCGCGGACGATTGGGATCAGCTCACTTCCGGCAAGGATGATATCGGCCTGTTCCGTTACATCTGCCTGGAAAAATGGATGCGCGCCTTTGATGTGCAGTCCGCGTAAATCAGAAGACGCCAAAGAAGAACGGAGGAAAGACGATGAAGGAAAAGGAAAGGAAAATACTCATTATCGTGGAAAACCTGCCGGTCCCCTTCGACACCCGGGTGTGGCAGGAGGCCACGACGCTGGTAAAAAACGGCTATACGGTTTCCGTGATTTGCCCGGTGGGCAAGGGCTACACCGCCAAGGAAGAGACGCTGGAGGGGGTGCACATTTTCCGGCATGACCTGCCGGAGGAGGGCAACGGCCCCCTTGGCTATTTCCGGGAATACGGCACAGCGCTGAAGGAAGAGCTGCGGCTGGCGAAAAAGGTGTACCGTGAAATCGGCTTCAGCGTGATCCAGGGCTGCAATCCGCCGGACGATATTTACCTGGTGGCTTCCCGGTTTAAAAGGTATGGGGTCAAATATGTGTTCGACCACCACGATATCTGTCCGGAGCTGTTCGAGGCCAAGTTCGGCAATACCACCAACCTGCTGTATAAGAGCCAGATTTGGCTGGAAAGGCAGACCTATAAGCACTGCACATTCGCGTTCGTG
The DNA here is from genome assembly GCA_017550745.1 of Clostridia bacterium. Classification (GTDB taxonomy): domain Bacteria; phylum Bacillota; class Clostridia; order Christensenellales; family Aristaeellaceae; genus RUG563. Next base: position 85,946 of record JAFZOG010000041.1, read on the forward strand.
ACCAATGAGAGCTACAGGAAGATTGCCATCGAGCGGGGCAAAATGTCCCCCGACCGGGTGATCATCCTGCGCAGCGGGCCGCGGCTGGAGAGAATGCGCATCCTGCCGCCTGATCCGTCCATCAAGCGGGGCTACCAGTATATGGTGGGCTACCTGGGCGTCATCGGCCAGCAGGAGGGCGTGGAGCATATCCTGAACGCTGCCAAGTATATCAAAGAGCATGAAAACAACGTGTTCTGGGGCATCGTAGGCGGCGGCCCCCACCTGGAGGCGCTGAAAAAAATGGCCCATGACATGGAGCTGGATGACTGCCTGGAATTCACGGGCCGCGTTCCGGATGACGAGATGCTCAGGTATTTGAACACCGCCGACGTGTGCGTCAACAGCGATAACTACAATGCCATGAACGATAAAAGCACCATGAACAAGATCCTGGAATACATGACGCTTGGAAAGCCCATTGTTCAGTTCAATTTGACGGAAGGCCGCTTCTCCGCCCAGGAAGCTTCCCTCTATGCCGAAAACAACAATTACCAGGATATGGCGGATAAGATCCGGCAGCTGCTAAACGATCCGGCGCTGCGGAAAAAGATGGGAGAATACGGCCGCAGCCGCATTCTCAATGAGCTGAGCTGGGAAAAGACCAGCCAGGCCCTGCTGCTGGGCTATGAGAAGTTCTTTACCGGCCAATTCGATTGAAATCTGTTTATACTAGGGGGTGTTCACACTACCCGAAAAGAGCTGATTCTGAGATGATTTTTCGTCAGGCAAGGCGCATTTCCGCAGGAATACTGGCGGTATTTCAAGGAAATGCAACGCAGCATGACGGAAAATCAACCAGAATTCAGCC
>JAFZOG010000042.1 GCA_017550745.1 Clostridia bacterium
CGGACAGCAATCTCGCCCCGGTTGGCAACCAGTATTTTTGAAAACATCGTTTACGCTCCTGTAATCGCAACGGAGAATTCAGCGGAAACACAGAGTCTGCCGTCCACGGTTACCGTACCCTCCGCAAAATAGAAAGGATGCTTGACCCGCCGGATCCGGCATCGGGTTTCCACCCGGTCTCCCGGCTTAACCGGGGACCGGAACTTCACGTTATTCAGCCCGGTATAGACCGGAAGCTCTCCCTCGCTCATCGCGTCCTGCAGCAGCACGCAGGCGGACTGTGCCAGGATCTCACAGAGAATCACTCCGGGTACGATGGGATTGCCGGGAAAATGCCCCTTCAGGAAAAACTCATCCCCGCGCACCGTATAGTGCCCGACGGCCGTGCCATCACTGCTCTCCACGTCATCCAGGAGCAGCAGGTTCTCCCTGTGGGGCAGTATCCGCATAATTCCTTCCCTGTTCACAGCCTTACCTCCTGATCCTGAACAGCTCTGTGCCGTATTCCACTACCTGGCCGTTGGTCACACAGACCTCCGAGATCACCCCGTCATCCTCGGCGACAATCTCGTTCATCAGCTTCATGGCTTCGATAATACAGAGGGTCTGTCCCTTATTCACGGAATCCCCCGCTTTCACATAGGATTCCGCCTTCTCCGCCGGGGCGGCATAAAACACGCCGACAATCGGGGACCTCACGCTGATATAATCCTTTTTTTCCGGCGCGGCCTGCACAGCGGGCACAGGCTCCTGAACAGCATATACGCTGCCTGTTCCCTGCACCGGAGCGGACCGCTCCAGGCGTACCCTGCTGTCTCCCACCGTCATCTCCAGCCCGGTCAGGCCCAGTTCCTTCATCAGCCCCGCATATTTGCGAATCTCTGCTTCTTTCATTTCATTACACCTTTCTGAAAGCCAGGCACGCGTTATGGCCGCCGAATCCCAGGGAATTGGAAAGCGCCAGCGTAATCCCGGCCTTGGCTGCCTTGTTCGCGGTGCAGTTCAGGTCGCAGGCCTCATCCTGCTCCTTCAGGTTGATGGTAGGCGGAATGATACCCTCCTCCAGCGCATACAGGCAGGCCAGCGCTTCTACCGCGCCTGCCGCGCCCAGCATATGGCCGGTCATGGATTTGGTTGAACTGACCCAGGCTTTCCCTGCCGCGTTCTCTCCCAGTGCTTTCTTAATTACAACGGTCTCGATGGCGTCGTTCATGGGCGTACCGGTACCGTGGGCATTGACGTACACCAGGTCCCTCTCTGTATATTCGGCTTCCCTCATGGCTTCTTCCATAGCCCGGATGCCGCCGCGGCCATCGGGATGCGGTGCGGTAATATGGTAAGCGTCGCAGGTGGATCCGTAGCCGCATACCTCTCCGTAGATCCGGGCACCGCGCTTCTTCGCGTGCTCATATTCCTCCAGGACCAGGGCCGCCGCGCCTTCGCCCATCACAAACCCGCCCCTTCGTTTATCGAAAGGCATGGAGGCTTCCTCCGGATTGTCAGCCACAGACAGGGCCTTCATGTTCGCAAACCCGGCAATGGCGGACGGAATAATCGCCGCTTCCGCGCCGCCGGTGATTGCCGCGTCGGCGTATCCGTGGCGGATCAGGCGCATCGCCTCGCCAATGGCGTTGGAACCGGAAGCGCAGGCGGTAACCGCAGGCATCACCGAGCCGCGGCAGTCGTGGCGGATGGCAATCAAGCCCGCCGCCATATTGCTGATCATCATCGGCACCATCAGCGGCGAAACCCGGCGAGGGCCTTTTTCCATCAGCGTGGAATGTTCTTTTTCAAAGGTGCTGATCCCGCCGATTCCTGTGCCGAAGATTACAGCAAAACGATCCGGATCAACCGCTCCGTCTATCCCGCTTTCATCCGCCGCCTGCTTTGCGGCCGCCACCGCAAACTGGGCGTAACGGTCCGTGCGCAGCACTTCATTTACCTCCAGGTATGTCCTGGGATCGAAGCCTTTGACTTCCGCGGCCAGCTTTGCCTTGAAGTTTTCCGTTTCAAAAAGCGTAATGGGCGCAATGCCGTTCTTCCCGCTTTTCATCCCTTCCCAGGTCTCGGCCGCATTGTTCCCCAGGGGCGTTACCGCTCCGATTCCCGTCACAACAACTCTTCTGTATTCGCTCATGCTTATCTCCTTACATCGCGATGCCGCCGTCCACACGGAGGACTTCGCCCGTCACATATTCAGCCGTTGCCAGGTA
>JAFZOG010000043.1 GCA_017550745.1 Clostridia bacterium
CGCCTGCGCTCCTTACAGAAATTTTCCGTCCTCGCGCCGTACACGCCGCCGCTGCGGATTTCAGTCAAGGGGAGAACCCCTTGACAATCCCCCTCTTGTTCCGTTTCTTCGTTGGTTCTCCAGGGGTGGCTGAGCAGTAACGAATCAGCAAAAAACCCTTCCCGCAACCGGGAAGGGCGCATACATCGTATGTCAAAGTGAAACAGGGCTTTGCACTTTTACGGAAGGAAAGGGGCAGCTCTTGCGAACTGTCCCTTTCTTTCCTTAGATCAGCTTGGTACTTTTACTGTACGCTGCCGACCTTATCCTTATTAGAACTGGCCTTCGAAGTATTCAATACCCACGATCTGGCCGTAGCGGTTGTAGTACACAGCCCATTCGCCCTGCACGGTGAAGAAGGCGCGCTGGCTGCGGTTGGCGATCACGGTCTGGAAATTGGGGTTGCGCACGACATCGGGGCAGGAATCCAGGCCCTGGATGGAAGCAACCAGATTGCCTTCGGTGTCATAGTAGGGCTCGACGGTGATCATTTCCTTGGCGGTGAAGCCATACTGATCCATGTAAGCCTTGATGGCAGCGTTCCATTCGGTGGTCTTCAGAGTGCCGTCAGCATTCACGAACTTCTCGGCAGCTTCGCCTGTGAAGACGCGCTCGGGTCCATTGATGTAAACGCGCTTGGTGGGCACGCCAGGATTGGAAACGGTGGTGCCGAACTTGACTTCCTTGATCACGACCACGTTGCCGTCCAGAGCGTAGATGGCTTCGCTGGTGTCGGGTTCATAACCGATAACGCCTTCGGTCAGTTCCTGGATTTCATCAGCCCACGCGGTGGCGTAGTACTGGGTGGTGCCGGGCATATACTTGTGGCCCCAGGTCAGAGCAACGGCCTTCAAGTTTTCGTCCACAGCCAGCTCTTCGGGTTCGGCGCCCTTTTCGGCCCAGTTCACGAGCAGACGATCAACGGGCTTGCTCAGGGTGATGGTGATGGTGTGAGCGCCTTCGTTGGTCTTGGTCTTCATGGTGGCAAAGGTGCTGATGTTGGGGGTAGCATGGGTTTCGGCAAGAGCCACGACGCTGGTCATCAGCATAGCGACAGCCAGAACCAGAGTAATGATTTTCTTCATTGTGTTCTTTCTCCTTTTTTGTGTTTTGTGCACCCTGTTTCGGTGACAGGCATATAATAACTCAATTCGAAATCATTGTCAAGGGGTTTTTGGATATTTTGTAAACTTTTTGTGAAAAAGTTTTTTGAGCGGCTTTTGCAGGCTGTGGAAGCCGTGACATATATTATAGAAGAAACTGTGTCCAAATTGCCCGCGGCGCCGCCTTTTTCCAGCTTCGGAGGGGGGTAAATCTTTGCCGGTCCGGGGCCGGAAAGACGTTTTTCAGAAAAAATTTTTCGGAAATACAGAAATTTCTCAGCCCGGCCGTGCCTGAAGGGCACCCCTCCGGGGGCCGTATCTGAATACGCCGTCCACGCCCCTTCCGGTCGGGGATGAAGAGAAACCGGATCCCAGCCATCGGAATTGACGGCCCACGCTCCGGAACCATTTTCTGAAAACGTAACTGTCCAGTTGCGTTTCTTTAAAAACATCAAAGTTACACTGTTATCCTGAGTGGAACGGAGCGAGAGCGGAGTGAAGACGAAGGATCTGATTCTTGCAGCAAAGGTAAATTGCTTATAATGGCCCAAATTCTTTCCAGATCCTTCGGCTCCGTTTCGCTCCCGCTCCACTCCGCTCAGGATGACAATGTCGCTTTCATACTCCAAAGCGGCTTGACTGAACAGATGCCTGAAAACAGAAGAAGCAATACAAAGAAAAAAGTGAGCGCCTACAGGCTGCACGCCTTGTAAAACCTCACTTTTTCTCTGAGTGGCTCCGAACGGATTCGAACCATTGACACTCCGGGTATGAACCGAATGCTCTAGCCAGCTGAGCTACGGAGCCGCATTGGTTGCGGGGGAGGGACTTGAACCCTCGACCTCCGGGTTATGAGCCCGACGAGCTACCGAACTGCTCTACCCCGCGTCACAGGCACTTTTCAGTGCAAAAGTAATCATACATCATTCCGGACATTTTGTCAACCCTTTTTTTCTTTATTCTCAGGGCAAACGTGTAAGGAGACCAAGCAGCATTCCCAGCGGGGGCGTCCGGGGATATCCCCCGGCTGTAATCCGCAGGCAGCGGCGTACACGCCGCACCCTGCCGCCCTAAGTTGATTGACAATCCGGGTGAATTGAGATATCATGGGCAAGCGCAGGGACCCGGCAGGTTCCCAGTTTTCCGCAAGGACGTGACTTTCATGAAATTATTCGATCCCAGCCTGGCATTCTATAAAGGCAACACCCACGCCCACACCACCGACAGCGACGGCCGCGCAACGCCGGAGGAGTGCATGCGCCAGTACAAGGCGGCGGGATACGATTTCCTGGCCATCACCGACCATTGGCATGTGCACGGGGAAGGCAATTATCACGGCATGCTGATCGTGCCGGGGGCGGAGTATGACTTTCCCTTCCCCGCCCAGACGCTCCACCTGGTGTGCCTGTTCCCGGATGAAAAGCTGTCCGCCGTCATCCGGCGGGACTGCACCCACCGGGAGGTCATCCGGCTGGTCAACGCCGCGGGCGGGGTAGCAATCGCCGCGCACCCGGCCTGGTCGCTGAACACGACGGAATTTCTCTGTTCCCTGGCGGGCGTGGACATCGCCGAGGTGTACAACACCATGTCCGACGAGCCGTACAACGCCCCCCGGGGGAACGCGGAAAGCCTGCTGGACGTGGCGGCGGCCAACGGGAAGCTGTACCGTCTGGCGGCGGCTGACGATGCGCATTTTTACCAGGGCGAGCAGTGCGTTTCCTATATCATGGTCCAGGCCGAAGCCCTCACCGTGCCCGCCATCCTGGGCGCGCTGCGGCAGGGGCGGTTCTATGCCTCCCAGGGGCCGCGGTTCAAGAATATCGAGGTCAGCGGGCGGGAGATTTTCGTGGAAACCTCCCCCGTTTCCCGCATCACGTTCATCTCCAACGCGTTCTGGATCGACAGCCGCAGCGCCCAGGGCGAAAACCTGACGCAAAGGCGGTATACCGCAAGGCGGGATGAAGCCTACGTCCGCATCCAGATCACCGACCGGGACGGGAAAAAGGCCTGGAGCAATCCGATTGCATTGCTATGAAAAACGAAAAGCAGCGGGGGTCGCCCTCCCCGCTGTTTTTTTCCCGGTTATTCCTTCACCGGTTCCCGGTCGCGGAAGAGCAGGGAAATGCTCCATAATCCCGCCGCGCCTGCCACCGTGTAAAAGATGCGGCTGAACAGCGCGCTTTGCCCGCCGAACAGGTAAGCGGCCAGGTCAAACTGGAAAACGCCGATGAGGCCCCAGTTGATCGCCCCGATGATCACCAGCAGCAGCGCGATTTTGTCCATCATGGTTTTATCCTCCTTTTTTATGGTCCGCTCCAAGTATCCCACGGAAGGGGGAAAACTATGTATCAGGGTTCGTTTATCGGCAAAAATGCGCGAATGAAAACGGAATCAGGATGCCGGCGCCTTCGAGGGGAATGCTGTTTGTTCTTTTTATATAACCAAATCTTAACAAAAAACACATAGAAAATTAGTCATAAATCCCAAACCGCGTATTGACTTTTTTTTGTTTTTATTCCATAATAATGAGAACTGTATTCCAAAAGTATTATGGAATAACAGATTTTTTTCCAGACTTTCATGCGGTTTTTCAGTTTTCATGCGCGCGGGAGCTGTGGGGGCGGTTTTTTTATCCCGGGCGGAAGCCTGGCGGAAGGGGCAGAAAGAATGTACCGGAGAAAAACAGGGGGCTGGTCACAGCATTTGGATTTCATGACGCTGGATATCCTGTGTCTGGAAGTATCGCTGATTCTGGGCTTTGCCATGCATTTCGGCTTTCACATGCTGAACAAAAACAGGGTATTCTGGTCGCTGTGCATCGCGGCAGGGTTCATTGACCTGATGATCATGGTGCTGATGGACTCCTATCACAACGTGATCCGCCGCGATATCTTTGTGGAACTGCGGATGCTGGCGATGCAGATCATGTATCTGAGCATCGGCATGGTGATTTTTATCTTCATGATGAATGAGGAGAACATGGATGTTTTCGATCTCCTCATGCCGTCCCTGCCCTTCTACGGCCTGATGTGCTTCAATATGCGCGTGATGTGGCGCGAGCAGCTGCGCCACAGGCTGCACATGATGAACAACACCTCCATGCTCATCCTGGCCAAGACCGACCGGCTGCGGGACCTGATCACCCGGATGGTCAACCATAATTACGGCAGCTACCGCTTCGTGGGCGTGGCGCTGCTGGACGACGTTCCGAATATTCCCCTGGCCGAAGAATGCCTGAGCCATATCAAATACGGAGACACGGAAATCAACGACCTGCACGTGGTGACCACCCGGGACAACCTGATCCAATACCTCGTCAGCAGCTGGGTGGACGAGATCTACCTGGATACGCCCACCGACCAAAACCTGCCGGTGGAGCTGATCAACGAGATTATGGGCATGGGCATCACGGTGCACGTGGCCATCAACAGCATGGACCAGATCGAGGCCCGCAACAAGAACGTGGAATGGCTCTGCGGCCAGGTGACGTTCACCACCAGCCTGGGCTATGTGTCCGGGCGCGACCTGCTGTTGAAGCGTATCATGGACATTATCGGCGGCCTGGTCGGCAGCGCGATCACGGTGCTGCTCACGCTGGTGCTGGGGCCGATGATCTATTTCGCTTCCCCCGGGCCCATCTTCTTCAAGCAGCAGCGCATCGGCGAGAACGGGCGCAAATTCTGGATGTACAAATTCCGCAGCATGTATCTGGACGCGGAAAAGCGCAAGATGGAGGTGGCCGCCTCCACCGGGCAGCAGGACGAGCTGATGTTCAAAATGGAGCACGACCCCCGCATCATTGGCCAGAAGCAACTGCCCAACGGCAAATGGAAAAAGGGCATCGGCGGCTGGATCCGGGATTTGTCGCTGGATGAATTCCCCCAGTTCTTCAACGTGCTCAAGGGCGATATGTCCCTGGTGGGCACCCGCCCGCCCACGGTGGACGAATGGGAGCGCTACAAGCCCTACCACCGCGGCAGGATGTCCACCAAGCCCGGCATCACGGGCTTGTGGCAGGTCAGCGGACGCAGCAAGATCAGGGATTTCGACAAGGTGGTGCAGCTGGACCGCGAATACATCGAAAACTGGTCGCTGATGCTGGACTGGAAAATCATCCTGCGCACCTTCTGGGCGGTCTTTACCAGAAAAGGCGCGATGTAAAAAACTGGCTGTCGAAAAATTTTCGACAGCCAGCGAATGAAAATGGAAACGGGATTCCATTTTCATTCGATCCATCCATTTCCTGCAAAAATGGGTTTTCGACCTCCCAAGGAGGCCAAAAACCCTTTTTTTGCGGTCGGAAATGGATATAGGAAACAGCTTTCAGCTGCTTGCCCGAGGCCTTCCGGCCCGCCCTTCGCTGAAAACCAGCCCAAGGGCAGGTTTTCCAGGCGCTTCGGGCCCCGGCGACCGCCTTGGGCTGCCGCCCGGCCTACGCTGAAAACGGTGCACTGTACC
>JAFZOG010000044.1 GCA_017550745.1 Clostridia bacterium
CTTCGGAAATTCCATGCTGAATTTCGCGTTGCCGTCCCCGTCCACTTTCAGCAGCACGTCGGCATTGTAGAGCTTGCCGGTTTTCTGTGAGCGGAAGCCCTGCACGCTGACGCGCCTGTCCCGCAGCAGCGCGGCGGCGATTCCCGGGGTCATTTCCTTGCCCTGCTTGGTGAAGTAATGGCAGTCCTTCCAGATGGCAAAATGGCAGCGGGGATTCTGGCAGCAGTAGCCCGCCTTTTTCTCCAGCACCGGCGCGCCGCAGGCAGGGCATACGCCCATGACCCTGTGATTGGTTGGAAAGAGGTGCTCGGTGCCGGACAGCCGTTCCGCTGTTTTACTCAGATTCGTCAGCATCTCCGTAATGTCCGATAGGAAAGAAGCGGCATCCTTTTCGCCGTTTTCAATGGCTTTCAAGCGGGTTTCCCATTCCGCGGTCAGAGCCGGGGATTTGAGCAGGTCGGGCAGGATGGTGATGACGCCGATTCCCTTCCGCGTCGGCACCAGGGATTTTGTTTTCTTATCGCCCTTCCGTTCCAGGAACCCGCAGGCAATCAGCTTTTCCAGTATCCCGGCGCGGGTGGCGGGCGTCCCGATGCCCTTCCGCTCCGCGTCATCCGGCATATCCTCCACGCCCGCAGTTTCCATGGCGGCTAAAAGGGTATCTTCCGTGTAGCGCTTGGGCTGGGTGGTTTTCCCTTCCTTCACGGAGGCTTCCATGGGATACAGCTCCTGGCCTTCTTTCAGTTCGGGCAGGGCGGGAGCGCTCTCGTTTTCTCTTTGCGCCCGGTTCCCGATACTGCCCAGGAAAGTGGCTTCGGGTATCTTCCAGCCCATCCGTGTAACGCGCTTGCCCCGGACGGTAAAGATCATTCCTTCGCAGTTCAGGGTCACGGCGGTTTCCTCATATTCCAGATCATCCCCCAAAGCGGACAGCAGGCGCACGGAGATCAATTGCAGGATGTCCAGTTCCCCGGCAGGCAGGTCGGCCAGGCTCGCTTCCGGCATTTCCGCGGTGGGGAGGATGGCGTGATGGTCGGATACTTTGCCATCGTCGATCACCTGATCGGGATGAAAGGTCAGGTTCAGCCCCGCCGTAAACAAAAACGCCCCGGCCACGGCATGGGCGAGGCTTGGCAGCATCCGTTCCATATCGCCGGTCAGATACCGGCTGTCCGTGCGGGGATAGGTGACGATGCGCTTCTCATACAGGCTTTGGGTGTAATCCAGGGTCTGCTGGGCGCTGTAACCGAACAGGCGGTTGGCGTCGCGCTGCAGGGAGGTCAGGTCATAGAGTTTGGGCGGTTTCTCCGTGTGGCGTTTTTTCTGAATGTATTCCACGACGGCGGGCTTGCGCTGGCACTTATCCGCGATCCGCTCCGCGTCCTCCCGGCTGTCCATGCGGCCCGTGGATGCGGTCACGCCGCCGCCGCGAAGCTCTACTGTATAAAAGGGCACCGGCTTGAAGCTGTCGATGGCTTCTTCCCGGTTCACGATCAGGGCCAGGGTAGGCGTCATGACGCGCCCGATGTTCAGGGTAGTGTCGTACAGCAAAGAGTAGAGGCGGCTGGCGTTGATACCTACCAGCCAATCCGCCTGCGCCCGGCACAGCGCCGCCTGATACAGCCTGTCATAATCCGCATCGTCCCGCATATCCTGGAAGCCCTGGCGAATGGCATTTTCCTCCATCGAGGAAATCCACAGGCGCTTCACCGGCTTTTTGCATCCGATCTGGTTGTATACCAGCCGGAAAATGAGTTCCCCTTCCCGGCCCGCGTCCGTGGCGCAGACGATGGTTTCCACATCCTCCCGGTTCATGAGGCGTTCCAGGGTTTCAAACTGCTTCCGGGTGGCGTCCGATACCGTGTACTTCCATTGCTGCGGCAGGATGGGCAGATCTTCCCACCGCCACTTTTCGTATTTGGGGTTATAATCCGGGGCCTGCGCCAGTTCCACCAGATGCCCAACGCACCAGCTGACAATGGCGCTCAGACCTTCCCAATAACCGTCTTTCTTCTCTCTCACGCCCAAAGCGGCGGCAATGGACGCCGCCACGCTGGGCTTCTCCGCGATGATCAGTTTCATGTATTCCAATTTCCTTTCCAAAAGGAACAGGCAGCCCCGAAAGACTGCCTGCCCGCTCTGTTGTTCAATTATTCTTCATGATCGCCGGAATCCGTTTCTTCCTCAGACTCGTCCATTTCATACTCGTCCTCGTCGTATTCCGGCAGGTTCGGCACGGTGGTTTTCTTCTGATTCATGGTGAACCAAACCGCGAAGCCAACCACAGCCAGCAGGACGATCACCAGCAGGAGCAGCGCCACGGCGGAATTGTCGCTTTTTTTCTGCGGTTCAGCGGGCGGCTGGGTGGGCTGCGGAACGGTGGTAGGTTCCGGAGTCACGTATATGATCTGCGGCGTGGGTGTCGGCACGATCTCTTCATCCGTCAGTACGCTTATCAGGTCGCGGTCATCTACCATGTTCAGGAAGTAGGTTTCATAAATCTCGTTGGCCTCGTCGATAGGCTTGTCGTAGTCGATCACCATGTAATAGGTCTGCCCGTTGCGGCTTTGCACAGAGATGAACTGCTTGTTGGTGCTGGCCGAATAGAGCACGTCGCGGGTGGCCATGTTCCCGTGCTGGGTGAAGGGCTGGCCCGGCCCCAGGGGAACATATTCGATTTCGGGCGTCGGTGTCGGCGCGGGTTCGGCGGTGGGCGGCGGCGTAACGATGATGACGATGGGTTCCTGCTTTTCAGGCGCAGCGGTGGCCGCGGGCGCTTTGGTGGGTTTTTCGGTTTCTTTCTCCGAAGTACCGGAACCGCCGCCCGAAGGTTTCTTGGTGGGTTTCGGCGTGGGCGTAGGCGCTTCGGTCACGACAGGCTTCTGCGTCGCGGCGGGTTTCTTGGTGGCCTTGGGGGTAGGCGTAGGCTCCAGATAGTAAGGGTTGTCCAGGGTCACGGGGGCGCTGAAATTCCCGGCGTAATCGTAGGCGCGGATGGCGAGCTGCTTATAGGTCAGCAAAACTTCTTCCATCTGCACATCCAGCATCCCGTTTTCCAGGGTGGTGAACAGCAGGCCGTTTACCTGTACCCCCGCAGCGCCTGAAAGGTCGTCAGGCGCTTCCACATGCAGAATCCTTTCCCTAAATCCCGCCGTGACCACGGGGGCCAGGTGATCAAAAATCCTGATCTCCCTGGTGGTGTCAAAGTATGCTTCGCCATCCGACAGACGCACGGTCAGGACGCAGTTGGCAGTGACGGTCACATCGCAGTAATAATACCCGTCTTTCAGGGTGAAATCCGCTTTCCGGGTTTCCTGCCAATCGCCGTCATCCACACGATACTTGACGTTTTCCCACAGTAAATCCGTCTTGGGCGTGATCTTCACGCGCACCGCCTTTTCCGGGACATTGAACCAGCCGGACGGCAGTTTGATTTCCACTTCAAACAGGGATTGCAGATCAGTAGGATGCGGATTGTCCGACTGTTGGTCATCCGGCTGGTCGGTGGTTTCTGTACCAGGTACAGTGGGCTGGTCTGTTCCCTGTTCTCCGGGAGCGTCGGTATTCTGTGCGGCAGGATCATTCCCGGTTTCTCCCGGTGTTTCCGTATCGGTGAACAGGGGAATATGATCTCCGCTGCCCTGCTGTTCACCGTCCGAGATCTCTCCCGGTTCCGCCGCACCGTCCGTATCGTCCCCCAGGATAAATTCCGGCGCGTCCAGAATCACTTCGCCGGGATAGTTCGACCAGTCGTAAGGGTCTTGTCCTTCCTGATTGGCATTGATGGGTTCGGCTGCGCCGCCGACAATGCCGCTCATCACGTAAACCACCAGCGTCAGCAGCAGAAAGGCGGACGTGAGCCGCCCGCCATGATTAAACTTCTTCATGTTCGATTCCCTCCTCTTTGGGTTTCGTTTCCGTTTTCTTTTCGGATTTTTTACGGGACTTCTCGGAAAAGTCCGGCAATGTGAAGCCCTCCGTATGATCCTTTTCCTCAGAAAAAAGGGATTCGCCCGCGGGCAGAATCCCCTGCATGATTTGCTCCAGATTGTCGATGCCAACCCGGTATTTGCGGATGATGCCGACGATCTCCATGTTTTCTTCTTCCGTGATGGCCTTTTCCAGTTCCGCGTTCTGTTCCAGCGCCTTTGCGATTGCCGCCTGGTTCTCCCGATAAGCGCGTTTGTGCTGTTCCAGGCTCATTCGGTTGCTTTTCTTTCTGCTCATGTTTTCCTTCTTTCCTCAATAGAAGCGGCCATACCCGGAAAAATGCTCCTGCCAGTAGGCGTCTGTCAGATCTGCATAAGAACAGGGATTGCCGCAATGGATAAAGTGATTGTTTCCGACATACAGCCCGCAGTGCGTAATGCCGCTCTCTCCTTCAATGGTGCCGGAGAAGAAGATCACGTCGCCGGGCCGGGCGTTTTCCGGGCTCACCTTCCGGCTGCTGTCATACAGCCCCTGCGCGCCCTGATGCCCGAAGGATGCGACGCCGCTGTTGTTGAATATCCAGTAAATGAACCCGGCGCAGTCAAAGCCTGTCTTGGGGCTGTGTCCGCCCCATACATAGGGATAGCCCAGATATTTATTGGCTTCCTTCACCAGCGCGGCGAATTTGGGATCGGCGTCAAGAAGCTCCTGCGGCACGTCGTATTTCACCGGTGATTTCAGCGCGGAGGCGTAGGGCTGCCCGGCGAACACGTCCGGCATATTGCCCAGGGTCGCCATGTACAGGGAATACAGGCTCACCTGCTCTTCGTCCATGATGTACATGGGGGCATGGCTGAGATTCTTGTTTTTCACCGAAAGATCGCAGATGCGGACGGTGTAGCTGACAACGGAGGTTTCCCCGTCCACCGTGACGGTGGTGTACCGGGTTTCGCTGCGGATGTTCACCTTCTTGTCATACTGCCAATCGAACAGCATCTGGATGGTGGGATAGGCGCTGTCCACGGTCCATGCTTCGCCCCGGCCATACGCTGAAATCAGGGAAATGAGAGCATAAGGATCGTGCCAGAGTTTATCGGCGGTGACGTGGTATTCGTCACAGCCGGGATGGTACTTGGCGGGATGGTCGATTTCATCCTGCAATGTTTTCTCCATATCCAGATAAACGTTTTCGGCGGCGCGCACGTCCGTTTCCTCGGCAGGATAGGTGCTGATGGCGATGGCATCCAGGCTGCCCTGAAGCACCGGCGCGCAGCCGGTCAGGGAGTTCATGACGTATACCAGCAGAAAACCCAGCGCGAGAAAAACGATCCAATGCGGATGATTCGCGGCAAACTCTCTGGCTTTTTCGGCGGCGGCTTCCGCGTACTCGCTCGCTTTTTTCGTTGTTTTTCCGGCAGTCTTTTTTCCTCGGTGTTCTTTGATATACCTGCGTTTCAGCCTTTCCCGCTGTTGATTCCTGGTGAAAGGATTGCTGGTGCTGTCACTGAAAGCGGTTTTGTTGACTGCACCGGTTTCAACGGTTGGCGCTGCTTTGTTTTGCCGGGCCTTATCCAGATGATGC
>JAFZOG010000045.1 GCA_017550745.1 Clostridia bacterium
CTTCGGAAATTCCATGCTGAATTTCGCGTTGCCGTCCCCGTCCACTTTCAGCAGCACGTCGGCATTGTAGAGCTTGCCGGTTTTCTGTGAGCGGAAGCCCTGCACGCTGACGCGCCTGTCCCGCAGCAGCGCGGCGGCGATCTCCGGGGTCATTTCCTTGCCCTGCTTGGTGAAGTAATGGCAGTCCTTCCAGATGGCAAAATGGCAGCGTGGATTCTGGCAGCAGTAACCCGCCTTTTTCTCCAGCACCGGAGCGCCGCAGGCAGGGCATACGCCCATGACCTTGTGATTGGTTGGAAAGAGGTGCTCGGTGCCGGGCAGCCGTTCCGCTGTTTTGCTCAGATTCGTCAGCATCTCCGTAATGTCCGCAAGGAAAGCGGCAGCGTCCTTTTCGCCGTTTTCAATGGCTTTCAAGCGGGTTTCCCATTCCGCGGTCAGGGCCGGAGATTTGAGCAGGTCGGGCAGGATGGTGATGACGCCGATCCCCTTCCGCGTCGGCACCAGGGATTTCGTTTTCTTATCACCCTTGCGTTCCAGAAAACCGCAGGCAATCAGCTTTTCCAGAATCCCTGCGCGGGTGGCGGGCGTGCCGATGCCCTTCCGTTCCGCGTCATCCGGCATATCCTCCACGCCCGCCGTTTCCATGGCGGCCAGCAGGGTATCTTCCGTGTAGCGCTTGGGCGGGGTGGTTTTCCCTTCCTTCACGGAGGCGTCCATGGGATACAGTTCCTGGCCCTCTTTCAGTTCGGGCAGGGCGGGGGTGTTCTCGTTTTCTCTTTGCGCCCGGTTCCCGATACTGCCCAGGAAAGTAGCTTCTGGTATCTTCCAGCCCATCCGCGTGACGCGCTTGCCCCGGACGGTAAAGATCATTCCTTCACAGTTCAGGGTCACGGCGGTTTCCTCATATTCCAGATCATCCCCCAAAGCGGCCAGCAGGCGCACGGAGATCAATTGCAGGATGTCCAGTTCCCCGGCGGGCAGGTCAGCCAGGTTCGCTTCCGGCATTTCCGTAGTGGGAATAATGGCGTGATGATCGGATACCTTGTCATCGTCGATCACCTGCTCAGGATGAAAGGAAAGGTTCAGTCCCGCCGTAAATAAAAACGCCCCGGCCACGGAATGGGCAAGGGACGGCACCGATTCTTCCATGTCGCCGGTCAGATACCGGCTGTCGGTACGGGGGTAGGTGACGAGACGTTTCTCATACAGGCTTTGGGTGTAATCCAGGGTCTGCTGGGCGCTGTATCCGAACAGACGGTTGGCGTCGCGCTGTAAAGAAGTCAGGTCATAGAGCTTGGGCGGTTTCTCCGTGTGGCGCTTTTTCTGAATGTATTCCACGATAGCGGGTTTACGCTGGCACTTTTCCGCGATCCGCTCCGCGTCCTCCCGGCTGTCCATGCGCCCGGTGGCCGCGGTCACGCCGCCGCCGTTCAGCTCCACGGTATAAAAGGATACCGGCTTGAAGCTGCTAATGGCTTCTTCCCGGTTGACAATCAGGGCCAGGGTGGGCGTCATGACGCGCCCGATGTTCAGGGTGGTGTCGTACAGCAGGGAATACAATCGGCTGGCGTTGATGCCCACCAGCCAATCCGCCTGCGCCCGGCACAGCGCCGCCTGATACAGCCGGTCATAATCCGCATCGTCCCGCATATCCTGGAAGCCCTGGCGGATGGCGTTTTCCTCCATAGAGGAAATCCACAGGCGCTTCACGGGCTTTTTGCATCCAATCTGGTTGTACACCAGCCGGAAGATGAGTTCTCCCTCCCGGCCCGCGTCCGTGGCGCAGACGATGGTTTCCACGTCCTCCCGGTTCATGAGGCGTTCCAGGGTTTCAAACTGCTTCCGGGTGCCGTCCGATACCGTGTACTTCCATTGCTGCGGCAGGATGGGCAGATCCTCCCACCGCCACTTTTCGTATTTGGGGTTATAATCCGGGGCCTGCGCCAGTTCCACCAGATGCCCTACGCACCAGCTGACAATGGCGTTCAGTCCCTCCCAATAACCGTCTTTCTTTTCTCTCACGCCCAAAGCGGCGGCAATGGACGCCGCCACGCTGGGCTTTTCCGCGATGATCAGTTTCATCCGATTCATGTTCCTTTCCGAAAAGGCAGGCAGCCCCGCAAGACTGCCTGCCCGCTCTGTTGTTCAATTATTCTTCATGATCGCCGGAATCCGTTTCTTCCTCGGACTCGTCCATTTCATACTCATCCTCGTCGTATTCCGGCAGGTTCGGCACGGTGGTTTTCCGCTGATTCATGATGAACCAGACCGCAAAGCCAACCACAGCCAGCAGGACGATGATCAGCAGGAGCAGCGCCATGGCGGAATTGTCGCTCTTTTTCTGCGGTTCGGCGGGCGGCTGAGTGGGCTGCGGCACAGTGGTGGGTTCCGGTGTAACGTAGATGATCTGCGGCGTCGGGGTCGGCACGATCTCCTCATCCGTCAGCACGCTCATCAGGTCGCGGTCATCCACCATGTTCAGGAAATACGTTTCGTAAATCTCATTGGCTTCGTCAATGGGCTTGTCGTAGTCGATCACCATGTAATAGGTCTGCCCGTTGCGGCTCTGCACAGAGATGAACTGCTTGTTGGTGCTGGCCGAATACAGCACGTCGCGGGTCGCCATGTTCCCGTGCTGGGTAAAGGGCTGGCCGGGACCGAGGGGAACATATTCAATTTCCGGTGTCGGCGTCGGCGCGGGTTCGGCGGTGGGCGGCGGCGTAACGATGATGACGATGGGTTCCTGCTTTTCCGGCGCAGCGGTGGCCGCGGGCGCTTTTGTAGGTTTTTCGGTTTCAGTATCCTTTTCCGAAGCGCCGGAACCGCCGCCCGAGGGTTTCTTGGTGGGTTTCGGCGTGGGCGTAGGCGCTTCGGTCACAACGGGCTTCTGCGTCGCGGCTGGCTTTTTGGTGGCCTTGGGGGTAGGCGTAGGTTCCAGATAGTAAGGGTTGTCCAGGGTTACGGGGTCGCTGAAATTCCCGGCGTAATCGTAGGCGCGGATGGCGAGCTGTTTGTAGGTCAGCAATACTTCTTCCATCTGCACATCCAGCATCCCGTTTTCCAGGGTGGTGAACAGCAGACCGTTGACCTGTACCCCCGCCGCGCCGGAAAGATCGTCCGGCGCTTCCACATGCAGAATCTTTTCCCTGAATCCCGCCGTGACCACGGGGGCCAGGTGATCGAAAATCCTGATCTCCCTTGCGGTATCGAAGTATGCTTCGCCGTCTGACAGGCGCACGGTCAGGATACAGTTGGCAGTGACGGTTACATCGCAGTAATAATACCCATCCTTGAGGGTGAAATCCGCTTTCCGTGTTTCCTGCCAATCGCCGTCGTCTACGCGGTATTTTACTTTTTCCCACAGTACATCCGTCTTGGGCGTGATCTTCACACGCACCGCCTTTTCCGGCACATTAAACCAGCCGGACGGCAGCTTGATTTCCACTTCAAACAGGGATTGCAAATCGGCAGGCTGCGGATCGTTCGGCGGATCGGTGATTTCTGTTCCCGGTTCGGTGGGCTGGTCTGCTCCCTGTTCTCCGGGAGTATCGGTATTTTGCGTGTCAGGATTATTCCCGGTTTCTCCCGGTGTTTCCGTATCAGTGAACAGGGGGATATGATCTCCGCTTCCTTGCTGTTCATCAGCGTTACCGCCCGTGATTTCTCCCGGTTCCGCCGCACCGTCCGTATCGTCTCCCAGGATAAACTCCGGCGCGTCCAGAATCACTTCGCCGGGATAGTTTGACCAGTCATAGGGGTCTTGCCCTTCCTGGTTGGCGTTGATGGGTTCAGCAGCGCCGCCGACGATACTGCTCATCACGTAAATCAACAGTGACATAAGCAGAAAAGCGGACGCGAGCCGCCCGCCGTGATTAAACTTCTTCATCTTCGATTCCCTCCTCTTTGGGTTTCGTTTCCGTTTTCTTTTCGGATTTTTTACGGGTCTTCCCGGAGAAGTCCGGCAAGGTGAAGCCCTCCGTTTTATCCTTTTCCTCCGAAAAAAGGGATTCGCCCGCGGGCAGAACCCCCTGCATGATCTGTTCCAGGTTGTCCAAACCAATCTTGTGTTTGCGAATGATGCCCACGATCTCCAGGTTTTCTCCGGCTGTAATTTCTTCTTCCAACGTTTCGTTTTCCTGATAAGCGTTTGCAATCACACGCTGATTCGCACGATAAGCGCGCTTTTTTTCTTCCAGGATGGTTCTGTTGCTTTTCTTTCTGCTCATTGTTCTTTCCTCAATAAAAGCGGCCATACCCGGCAAAATGCTCCTGCCAGTAGGCGTCTGTCAGGTCGGCATAAGAACAGGGATTGCCGCAATGGATAAAGTGATTGTTTCCTACATACAGCCCGCAGTGCGTAATGCCGCTTTCTCCTTCAATGGTGCCGGAGAAGAAGATCACGTCGCCGGGCCGGGCGTTTTCCGGGCTGACTTTCCGGCTGCTGTCATACAGTCCCTGCGCGCCCTGATGCCCGAAGGAGGCCACGCCGCTGTTGTTGAATATCCAGTATATGAACCCGGCGCAGTCAAAGCCTGTCTTGGGGCTGTGTCCGCCCCATACATATGGATAGCCCAGGTATTTGTTTGCTTCCTTCACCAGCGCCGCGAATTTGGGGTCGGCGTCCAGAAGTTCCTGGGGTACGTCGTATTTCACCGGCGATTTCAGCGTGGAGGCGTAGGGCTGCCCGGCGAACACGTCCGGCATATTGCCCAGGGTCGCCATGTACAGGGAGTACAGGCTCACCTGTTCCTCGTCCATGATGTACATGGGCGCGTGGCTGAGATTCTTGTTCTTTACCGAAAGATCGCAGATGCGGACGGTGTAGCTGACAACGGAGGTTTCTCCGTCCACCGTGACGGTGGTGTACCGGGTTTCGCTGTGGATGTTTACCTTCTTGTCATACTGCCAATCGAACAGCATCTGGATGGTGGGATAGGCGCTGTCCACGGTCCACGCCTCGCCCCGGCCATACGCTGAGATCAGGGATATGAGGGCGTAAGGATCGTGCCAGAGTTTATCGGCGGTGACGTGGTATTCGTCACAGCCGGGATGGTACTTGGCGGGATGGTCGATTTCATCCTGCAAGGTTTTCTCCATATCCAGATAAACGTTTTCGGCGGCGCGCACGTCCGTTTCCTCGACAGGATAGGTGCTGATGGCGATGGCATCCAGGCTGCCCTGAAGCACCGGCGCGCAGCCGGTCAGGGAGTTCATGACGTATACCAGCAGAAAACCCAGCGCGAGAAAAACGATCCAATGCGGATGATTCGCGGCAAACTCCCCGGCTTTTTCGGCGGCGGCTTCCGCGTACTCGCTCGCTTTTTTCGTTGTTTTTCCGGCAGTCTTTTTTCCTCGGTGTTCTTTAATATACCTGCGTTTCAGCCTTTCCCGCTGTTGATTCCTGGTGAAAGGATTGCTGGTGCTGTCACTGAAAGCGGTTTTGTTGACTGCACCGGTTTCAACGGTTGGCGCTGCTTTGTTTTGCCGGGCCTTATCCAGATGATGC
>JAFZOG010000046.1 GCA_017550745.1 Clostridia bacterium
TACTTTCTCGTAAATCTCATCCTCCGGCATTTTCTTGAGCCGCAGGGAGAAGGCGATGTTGTCGTACACCGTCATATGGGGATACAGGGCGTAATTCTGGAACACCATGGCAATGTCCCTGTCCTTGGGCTGGAGGTCGTTCACCACCACGCCGTCGATTTCCACGGTGCCGCCGGAAATGTCCTCCAGGCCCGCGATCATGCGCATGGTGGTGGACTTGCCGCACCCGGAGGGGCCGACGAACACCACGAATTCCTTGTCCTTGATGTCCAGGTTGAAATCGTGCACCGCCGTTACTTTATTGTCATAGACCTTTTTTACATCGGTCAGCTTTACACTTGCCATATGCGTTTTCTCTCCTTCCTAATTAGCCTTTTACCGCGCCGCCGGTAACGCCTTCCACGTAATACTTCTGCAGGCACATGAACAGGATCGTGACCGGCACGGCCACCAGCACGCCGCCGGCGCAGAACATGGTGTACCTACTGGCGATCTGATCCTTGCTCAGCCAGTTGTACAGGCCCACGGCCACGTTGCTGCCCGCGGAGGAGCCGAAGGCGATGTACCGGGCGAACACGAAATCGCCCCAGGGGCCCATGAAGGCGGTCAGTACGGTGTAAATCACGATGGGCTTGGACAGGGGCAGGATGATCTTTTTCAGGATCTGGAAGCGGGTCGCCCCGTCCACCCTCGCCGCCTCGTCCAAGGACTTGGGGATGGTGTCAAAGAAGCCTTTGGACACGTAATAGCCCATGCCTGAAGAAGCCACGTACACCAGGATCAGGCCGGGCAGGGCGTTGGCCTGGGTCATGCCCAAATCCTTGAGGACGCGGTACAGGATGATCATGGTGAGCATCCCGGGGAACATGCCCAGAATCAGCATGAAGCGCATCAAAGGCTGGCGCATCTTGAAGCGGAAGCGGGAGAGGGTGTAGCTCATGCACAGCACGATGATGGTTTGCAGCGCGGCAGTGCACAGGGCGGCGATGAAGGTGTTCAGATACCAGCGGGGGAAGTCCGTTTCAAACAGGTTTTTATAGTTGTCCAGGCCCCACTGCTGGGGAACGACGTAGCCCACCTGCCAGGTGCTTTCCACGCGGAAGGACTGGAGCAGGATGCAGACGAAGGGAATCAACCAGATCACGCTGACCGCGATCAGCAGAATATAAATGCCCGTGTTGCCCAGGGCGCGGGAGGCTTTCAGGCCCATGTGACGCTTCACCGGGCCGGAGGCCGCAGCCACATTCTCTTGGCTCATCACTGGAAATCCTCCTCATTCTTGATGGACGGCAGCACGTTGTAAACCACCAGGGAAATCAGCGCCACCACCACGAACACCAGGATGCCCACCACGGACGCCAGGTAATACTGGCTCTCCGCGCCGGTGGTGATTTTAAACAGCCAGGTGATCAGCAGGTCGGTGTAGCCCACGCTGCCCGCCGCGGACGAGGCCGCCGTGTTCGTGGGCGCGCCGCCGGTGAGCAGGTAAATGACGTTAAAGTTGTTCATGTTGCCGGTAAAGCTGGTGAGCAGATAGGGGCCGGTAACGAACAGCATATAGGGCAGGGTGATTTTGGTGTACTGCTGCCAGGGGTTGGCCCCGTCGATGCGGGCGGACTCGTACAGGTCGGCGGGAATGTTCATCAGAATGCCGGTGGCGATCAGCATAAGATACGGAATGCCGATCCAGATGTTAATGAAAATCACCGTCACCCTGGCCCAGGTGGGATCGTCCCAGAAGGGAAGGGCTTCCTGTATCCAGCCCATGCTCATGAGGAAGCCGTTCACGATGCCGTTTTTAGCGAACATCTTGCTCACGTACAGCAGGGAAATGAACTGGGGAATGGCGATGGTCAGCACCAGAATGGTGCGCCACACCTTTTTCAGGCAGATGCCCTTCTTGTTGATGGCCATGGCCACGAACATGCCCAGGAAGTAGTTGGTGAAGGTGGCGAAGAAGGCCCAGATCAGCGTCCACACCAGCACCTCGCCGAAGGTGGCGGCATAGCTCTGGGTGCCGCTGCCCCCGGTCACCGACCAGGAGAGCATGGTGTTGAAGTTGGTCATGCCCACCCAGGTAAACAGGTTGTTGTAATAGCCGTCGTGGGTGCCGTCGTAGTTGGTGAAGGCCACCAGGATCATGAACACGATGGGCAGCACCGTGAACAGCAGGATGCCCGTGAGGGGCAGGGCCAGCAGGGTCTTATGAAACTGGTCGTCCACCAGGGAGCGCAGGTCCTCCTTGCCGGAACGCAGCTTCTTGCCGGAGGCCAGGATTTTTTCCGCCAGCTGATTCTGCTTGATATTCTGCCGCCAGGTGTAGATAAACGCCACGATGAAGAACATGGTCAACACGCCGTAGAGCAGAATTTTGAAGGAGTTGTCGTTGTAGGTGGTCACATAGGTGTCATAGATTTCATTGTAGGTTTCGCTGGGGCCCACCTTGCCCAGGCTCGGCAGCATGCTCAGCCAGTAGCCGCCGGTCAAAACCATGTAGCCGATGAATACCACTTCAAACAGCAGGAACAGAACGCCCCGCAGAATCTGGCCCCGCATGAGGCAGCCAAAGCCCATCACCACGAAGGAGATTTTGGTCTTCCAGTCCCCGTGAATGAAGGTGGAAAAAATGTCCGCGATTTCCTTGCCGACGGTGATCCCCGCTCCTTTGATCAGGTTCCAGAGGGCCAGCAGCAGGCGCAGCAGGGCCTTTGGAATCCCGGCGAAGAAGCTGATGAATTTATACTTGAATTTCTCGCCTTTGGAGAGCTTGAGGAATTCAAGGTCAGTGTAAGTTTTCATGCCCTCGCTCCACTCCTTTATGAAAAGGCCGGAACCAATCGGGACTGGTTCCGGCCCATCCGGTTTTTTCCGATTGCTGGATTAGGTCAATCAAGCAATGATGTTTCCTTATTCGGCGGACAGGGACACTTCGCCGGTGCTCTCGTTGAACATCACGAAATAGGTGCCCGCTTCTTCCACCTTGAAGTTATCGGCGGGGAAGTTGTTGTCCCAGCTCAGGCCCTGGCGCACCTTGAATTCGGTGCCAGCGTCCATGGCGAAGGCTTCGTCGCTCTTCCATTCGGAGGCGGAGATCTTGGTCATGGGGAAGTCCTTATCCCACATGGAGCCGGCCACAGCGCCGATCACGGTCCAGCCGAACTTCACGTCGTTGCTCATGGTGAACAGGGAAGCGATCTTGTCGCTGTAGTTGTCCAGGGCTTTCTGCAGGCCAGCATCGTCCGTAGCGGCTTTGATGTCGTCCGCGATGACCTTGGCGATGTCCCACCAGGAGCCGTGAATCTGGCCCTGAGGCACGGAATAGGGAGCCTGCTTGATGAGGGCGGCCAGGCCGGGGTTGGCCTGAACGGCTTCGGAAGCCTGAACGGCCACGTTGGAGGGGCCCCAGGACAGGGCGTTGAAGCGCTCCATCTGGCATTCTTCGCCGGTCAGGTACTGGGCCAGGCGATGCAGGGCGGCGGCCTTCACGGCGTCTTCCTGAGGCTTCACGCCCAGCAGCTTGCAGCCGTTGAAGGAGCCGATGTGGTAGGTCTGGCCGTCCACCTCGAAGGAGGGCAGGTCGGTGACGCCCATGTTGTCGCCCAGCATCTTGGAGATGTCTTCATAAGCCCAGATACCGGTGACCACCACGGCGGCGTCGGAGGCGAAGGCGTCAGCGGCGGAGGAGCTGAGATTGAAGGGAGAATCCACCAGCTTCTTGATGCCCTTGGCGGCGATCAGGCCCTGGGGGCTGTTGAAGGTGTCGTGCACTTCCACGAAGGAGCCGTCGTTATCGGTCACCCATTCGGACACGCAGCCGGTGCCGAAGAAGAAGGCGGCCAGATACCAGGCGGAGGTATTGGTTTCCATGGCGAAATACTTCTGGGCCTTTTCGCAGTCGGCGATCAGGGCTTCCAGGGAATCCACGTCCTCCTCGGGGATGACGGACTTGTCATAATACATGAAGTAGCCGTTGTCGCTGGTCAGCGGGTAGGCGTACAGGGTGTCGCCGGAGGTGGCGGCGGCCACGGTGCCCGCGTCGTTGTTGGCGATAACGGTTTCAGCGGCCTTCTTGCCCAGCTTGGCCAGGGCGCCGGCCTGCACCAGACGGGAGAACTGGTCCTGGGCGAAGCAGAACAGGTCGCCGCCCGCTTCCACGTCGGTGATCATGTTGGTGCCCGCGTCCGCTTCGGATACGGGTTCGATGGTGGCGTTGAACACGATGCCCGCGTCGTTGGTCTTGTTGAAGTTGTCGATCTGCTGCTTGGTCAGCTCCACGGCCTTTTCAGCCACCCAGACCTTGATGTCGTAGGTGCCCGCCAGGCTGGAAGCGCCGGCTGTGGCGGCCATGGATACGACCATGACCAGAGAGAGCAGGATCGCAAGGAACTTTTTCATATGGGAATCTCCTTTCTATTTTTTCTCAAGCCATTTTCAAATCGAAATGGCCCTTGAATCAAGGGAATGAATCTCCGGGGTCTCTGTTTTTTTACATGCCTGATTCTATCGCTTTTTTCCCGGTTTGTCAATGGATTTCTTTCAGAAAGCCATAAAAAAACCACAATTTATGCAGAGCTTATTTGTATAAATCAAACAGGTATCTTGCGGCGTCCACAGCGGTATTGTCCGCAGCTCCTTCATTTTCCGCTACATGGATGGAATTCTTCCCGAAGAACAGGTAATAGTCCTCTTTTTCCCCGTTGGGACCGGCGTATCGGATGCAGTCTTTCGCAACGCCCTTATCTTCGGCGGCATTATATACGCGGACCCCGAAGACCGTGCCGCCGATTTCCAGAATAAGGTCTTGTTCCTTCCATTCCTCCGGAAGGGGGCAAAACCATTCCTGATAGATTTCTACGTGGGAGGCTGGCACGATGAACAGATCGGCCCCGGTGAGGGTTCCACTGTCGAACATGGCGTATTCAAAAGGCCGCACCTTCACCATGCGCACCTGACCATTCAGCTTTTCTTCCAATAAAACGGCCAACTCTGTGGCCCCCGGCGTTTCCGCGTCCACGCAGAGGGTGATTTTTTCCCGCGGCGGCGCGTCGGTGATCAGATTAAAGACGAAGCCCCACAGAAAAATGCTGAACATCAGCCACAGGATCAGCAGGGGGATCAGGGTAAATGCTTTTTTTATGTATCTCATGGCAGTTCCTCAATGGCCGTAATGAATTTGCGCACCACCCGGACGCGCACCCGCGTACCCTCCGGCGGCAGCTTTTTCACATTTCGGGAATCCAGGTTCAGCGTACAGCTTTCATCTTCACCAGTTAGCTTGACCTTTCGCGCCAGGATGCCCTTGGGGATTTGAAACGCGGCGGGCGTCAGCGTGAGCGTGCCCTCCATTTCCGTTTCCTCACCGCACAGGATGCTTTTCATATGCCGGTATCCGGCGGCGCTGGGCAGGTAAACCAGCCGGAATAAAAGAATAGCAATCCATCCGGCCAGGGTGAAGAGGCCGATCACTGTATACAGCATCCTCTCCGCGTTGCCGGTATTCACCCGCATACACAGCGCGATGCATACGATCAATGCCGATACGATCAGCGCGCAGGACAGGAAAAGGCTGATCTTCGCCCGCCTGCCCATGCGCAAAGTATCCGCCTGGGAATAAAAAACGATCATGAACGCCAGTCTCCTCTGTCGATTCAGAATGAAAAAAGTATACCATCATTTTCTTTTCTTGACAAGCGGCCCTTTTCGTGTCATAGTAAGCATAAAGAAAAAGGAAGAAAGAAGGGCGACGCATGAAAAGGATTTGTTGTATCCTGGCCGTACTGTATTTGATCTTTCCCGCCTGTATAGCGGAGGATTTTGATCTGCCGGTACAGTATCCGCTGGATGAAAAGGGTGAAGCAATGGTGAACGACGTGGATTTTTCCGGATATGCCTCCATCGGCGACAACAACCGCGTTTTCTATGAAATCTTCGTGGGTTCCTTCTCCGATTCCGACGGGGACGGGGTGGGCGACCTGCGGGGCGTGATCAACCGCATGGATTACCTGAACGACGGCAACCCCCAGTCCGGGGTCAGCTTAGGCGTGGAGGGTATCTGGCTCACCCCCGTCTTTTCCTCCTCCAGCTACCATAAATACGACATCACGGATTTTTATTCAATCGATCCGGCTTTCGGCACCCTGGACGACCTGAAAGAATTGATCGCCCTTTGCCATGAACGGAACGTAAAATTGATATTGGACCTGCCCATCAATCACACGAGCACGCAGAACCGCTGGTTCAAAAATTTCCTGAACGCCCACGCCATGAACAATCCCGACAACGCGTATTATGATTTTTATACCTGGCTGCCAGCGGGATCGAAGGCGCCCGCCGGGCGGCGCTTCGCCCAGTCCTATCAAGGCAAGCTGCTTTATGAAGCCAACTTCTCCGATTCCATGCCCGAACTGAATTACGATAAGGTCGCCGTGCGGGAAGCCCTGCTGGACGTGGCGAAATACTACCTCGATTTGGGGATCGACGGGTTCCGGTTCGACGCGGCCAAATACATTTATTACGGCGACAACGCCCAAAGCGCGGAGTTCTGGAACTGGTACGTGGGAGAGCTGAAACAGATCAAGCCCGACGTGTACACCGTGGCGGAGGTATGGGACGGGGAAGGCGTGATCGATCAGTACATCCCCTATACCAACTGCTTCAATTTCCCCGCCAGCCAGGCCAGCGGCCTGATTGCCGAAACCGCCAAGGCGGGAAATGTGAACCGCTTCACTGCCTATGTGCAGCAGTACCTGAACAAAATCTATGCCCTGCGCCCTGACGCCGCCAACGTGTTCTTCATCGCCAATCACGATACGGACCGGGCGGCGGGTTACCTGACCGCTGCCAGCGGCCAGGCCAAAATGGCCGCCAACCTGTACATCCTCTCCCCCGGCTCCCCCTTCATCTATTACGGGGAGGAAATCGGCCTGCGGGGCTCCCGGGGCGGGGCCAATACCGACGCCAACCGGCGGCTGGCCATGCTGTGGGGCGACAGCGACACGGTGCGGGACCCTGTGGGCAGCACCTACGACAGTTCCAAGCAGACCCCTTATTCCGTAAAGGACCTGAAAAAGACCAGCGACAGCCTGTATAACTATTACAAGCGCCTCATCATGATCCGCAAGGCCAATCCGGAAATCGCCAGGGGTGAATATACCGCCCTTTCCTTCACGGATACCAAGGCGGGCGGCTTTACAGTGACCTGGGAAGGCAGCACCGTGGCGGTGCTCCATAACACCGGCAGCAATACCGCCAAGCTGGACCTGTCCGCCGTTACGGATATTCCCTTTGCCACCCTATCCGCCGTGATCGGATTGGGCGGCGCTTCCCTGGAAGGGACGGTTCTGACCCTGGAGGGACAGACCTCCGCTGTTTTACGTTGACATAGTGTAAAGCAGAGTTGAGAGTTTAGAGTTGGGAGTTGAGATGAAATCGTGTTTATCACAGCAAATTTCCATTTGTTGTACGACTATAAACTCTCCACTCTCAACTCTCCACTCTCAACTCTAAAACAAAACGCTCCTTGAAGTTCATTTCATTCGTGTTACCGCACCGATTCCCTGATTTCCACCGCCGCTTTCACCGTCACATGCTTGGGCGGGCCGCCGTTTTCCATCAGGTCCGCTAGTACTTTGGCGCTTTGGCGGGCGATTTCCTTCACGGGCTGCACCACGGTAGACAGCCGCGGCGTGGTATACCGGCCCACTTCGACGCCGTCCACGCCCATGACGCTCACATCCTCAGGCACTTTCAGCTTAAGGTCCGCCAAGGCGCGGATCACCCCTAAGGCCGCTGAATCGCCCATGCAGAAGGCGGCGGTAGTATCGAGACAGCGGCGAAAATGCTCCAGCCCTGCGGCGTAAGCGTCCGACAGCGTCAGCCGGGTTTTGATGTATCGTTCATCGTCCAATGGCAATCCCATGGCATGAAAAGCGTCCTCCACGCCCTGGGCGCGCAGGGCCAGGCTGTCCCACCCTGAACGCTCGCCGCCGAACACGGCGATTTTCCGGTGGCCTCTTTGCAGCAGCGCATTTACCGCCTCGCAGGCCATTTTCCGGTCGTCCATGGAAACGGAGGAAGCGCGCTCCATGGGCGTGCCCACGGTGGAAACGGTAGCGAACACCATGGGCAGGCTGACGCCGTTCAGCACGGCGCAGCGATCGTCCAGGCGGCTGCCCACGAAAATCAGCCCGGAAACCCGTCTCCGCCGCAGCAGACCCAAGGCGTGGCGGAATTCGTCTGCTTCCTCGTCGATGTATTCGATGATCAGCGCCGCTTTGCCCGGACGCTTGCACAGGGCGATTTCCTCCGCCAAGGCGTTCAGGAAGGGATTGTTCCGGCCTCGGATGATCACCGCGACGATTTCCTGCTCCGCCTGTTTTAAGCCCCGGGCGTTGGGATTCGCCACGAAATGGCATTCCTCCATCACCTTCTGGACCTTCTTCACCGTTTCCGCGCTCACGTCGGGCCGGTTGTTCAGCACGCGGGAAACGGTGGTCACGCTGACCCCGGCCAGCTTCGCCACGTCCCGAATGGTATATACTTTCATAATAAAGCTCCCTCAGGCGCGGTAGACTCTTCTTCCATCCGCGTCGGTATCGTTATCGGTAACGTTTTCAGTGCATGTCTATGGTATCATTTTTTTCGCCTGCCGTCAATCCGAAATGCAAAAATACGCAAATCATCAAGACAAGGCCGTTTTCCCATGCTATACTGTACTTGATCACGTGATCAAGGCAGAGGAAGGAGGCGGAACGTGAACAAATTCTTCATCCTTTCGGACGCCCTGGACTATCAATATACCTACGGCAAGCTTCATAAACCAGGAGTCAAGAGGATGACTCTTGGGTTATTTCATTTTTGCCCGAAATCTGCCATAATACAGTCAGCCAAAGGGCGACAACTTATGATGACAATGTGGTATTCACCTTCAAGGACAGGAAGGAAGTCACGATATAGGGAATAA
>JAFZOG010000047.1 GCA_017550745.1 Clostridia bacterium
CTCAAGTATCAGCGGGAACAAAGCCAATTCGTCCTCACAGGTTGTTTCCGCTACAGGAGTCCAGAGGACGAAGTCCTTTGGTGCAGGTGCACGAGGGCCGCAGAGGCCCTCGCCTCGTCGTTTCGTTTGTGACTTAAAGTGTTCTTTAAAAGAATGAAGAAACAAAAGAAAGGCAGCAGGAGCAACCATGGAAATCAAATCCGCGTCCTTTGTGACCAGCATGGCGGCGTATGCCGCGCCGGATCCCGCGCTGCCCCAGATCGCGGTGGCGGGGAAGAGCAACGTGGGCAAGTCCAGCCTGATCAACAGCCTGTGCCGGAGGAAAGCCCTGGCCAAAACCAGCGCCACCCCGGGCAAGACACGGCTGATCAACCTGTTCCTGCTGAACGGCGCCTTTCATCTGGTGGACCTGCCGGGCTACGGCTTCGCCAAGGTGGACAAGCAGGAAAAGCAGCGCTGGGGCGATATGATGGAAAAGTACTTCCGGGAAACGGAGCAGCTGCGGCTGACCCTGCATCTGGTGGACATCCGCCACGAACCCACCCAGGACGACGTGCAGATGAACGCCTTCCTGCGGGGAAACAGCCTGCCCTTCCTGGTGGTCGCCACGAAGGCGGACAAGATTTCCCGGGGCGCGCGGATGAAGAACCTGGCCCCCATCTGCCGGGCGCTGCAGGTGCAGCCCTGGCAGGTGATCTGCTATTCCTCCGAAACCGGCGACGGCCGGGAGCAGCTGCTGGAAGCGCTGGAAAAAGCCCTGGCGGAATAGAAATAAAAGAAAACAAAAAGCGCGCTTTTCACCGTCCCTTTGGCGGTGCGTCAGCGCGCTTTTTCATATGCCGATGCGTTATCCCGCTTCATTATTTGCAGGCCAGATACACATCCATGCTGTCTCCGGCGGTCTCAAAGCAGGGGATGACTTCATTCTCCACATGCGCCAGACCGTTGGTGCGCATATAGTCCCCCAATGTATGATACGCCCCCGGGATCGTGGCGAAAGGATTGTCAAAGGGACGTTCGATATGAATCGCGGCATACAGATGCCCGGGCTGCTCCCTGGCCTCCAGCCCTTCCGGGGCAGCGCCCTCCGGCAGTATCCATGCTGCTGTGTAGCCGTGCATTTTGTACACGTTGATCTGCTCAACGGAAAGCTTGGGGAAATCCCATCCGATGACTTTGGGACGGTCGATCCCGTTTTCTTTTGCGTACTTGAATATCCTGTCCAGCGCGTCGTCTTCCGGCGTGGCGCTGATCACGGTATGCTCCACGTATCGGAAGCCCGGAACCTCTTCGACCCGAAGATTGGTATAGGCGCTGCTGCGCTTATCCATTTCTTCCCTGAACAGATGGTCCAGGGAACAGTTAAACACTTTGCAAAGCTCAAGCGCTTTATCCATTTCAGGCTTCGCCGCGTCCATTTCCCACTTGGAAACCGTCTGGCGGCTCACGCCCAGTTTTTCCGCCAGCGCTTCCTGCGTCATATTGGCGCTCAGCTGGCGCAGATACTGAAGATTCTTTCCGAAACTCATTTCGCACCTCCATCCTTTCTATCCCCGCTTTTTCCGGCCGCATCCCGTTTGCTCCGCGTCGCAAGGACAGATTAGCATAAAGACGCCAGTATATCCACCAACTTTTATGCGCCGTTTTACAGAATCACGCAACCGGTGGTTGCGCCGCCGGGAGGAAACAGCGTTCCTCGCGTTTATTTGGAATAGCTGTCCCAATCGTCCAGGGTGTCGTAGGGCACGTCCAGGCAGCCGGTGGGGATGAAGCCGCGCACCCGCTGGCCGCCCACGGTGGTTTCGATGTAGTCAAAGCTCCAGCCGCTCTGGTTGGTCATGGTGGTCAGGTATGTCACCGTGTCGCCCGCCCGCAGGTTCGTGATGGTGGTCATGGTGCGCAGGGGGTCGTCGGTGAGGGCGGCGGCGGAGGTCAGGCGGCAGGAGGAGCGGTCGAAGTACAGCTGGTCGTTCAGGCTCACCCTGCCGCTGATGCGGGAGCCGTTCACATAGCCCACGCGCACGCTGCCCGCGTTGGTTTCATAGAACACCAGCAGCCAGCCGTTTTCCCAGCCCGCGGCCCATACCGCGCCGTTGGTGTTCAGCATGGCCTTGCCGTTGGCCCCGCGCCAGGAGGAGCTGCTCGGCGCGGAATACACGTCCAGCTTCTGGTTGGC
The DNA here is from genome assembly GCA_017550745.1 of Clostridia bacterium. Classification (GTDB taxonomy): domain Bacteria; phylum Bacillota; class Clostridia; order Christensenellales; family Aristaeellaceae; genus RUG563. The sequence goes on from JAFZOG010000047.1 coordinate 2,177, forward strand.
GGAGAGGGTCAGGTAAGAAAAGCCCGTCAGCTTCAATGAGGCATCCGGAGGCGTGAAGTTCCGCCAGGACTTGAGGCCGGAGCCGGCAGACGCGCGGTAAGGCCAGCCGGCGGCGTCCATCTGGCTGATGACGGATTTGATGGTGTAGTAGTTCTTCCATTCCAGGTCGGTGGCCTTGGCCACGGCCTGCTCCTTGGTCACCTTGCGCACCGCCTGGTACCAAGGCTGGGCATTGAACCAGTTGTAGAATTTGCCGCCCGGCTCGAAGGGATAGCCGTGGCGGGCGAAGATTTCATTGAACATGAAGCTCAGCGATTCCCTGTCCCATTGCCACAGCTCGCTTTCGGTGATCAGACGGGTGTCGCTGTCCAGCAGATACTGGTGGTCGGCCAGCGCGCCGAGGGGGGCCGCCAGCGCCAGCAGGCACGCGATCATGACGCAGCACAGGATTTTTTTCATGATGTATGTCCCTCCCGATGGAATTTTTGCAAAAAGCACGGGGGATTCCCGCATGCCGAATTGCGCCTGATTGAAATGTTTGTTTACAGACAGCATTATAAGCTGTTTTTTCTCCCCGCGCAAGAAGTATTTTTCCAGGCCGATTTTTGTACGGTAACATTTATCCGGCAAGGGAGACGAACCGCCGATGACCGCCTGCGGCGGGTATTTCATCGGCGGTGAGATCACGCGAAACGGGCAATGTCCGCATGAAGCGGACTTGCGACTTTTGAGCGTGCGGATCCCAGAGGCCCTCGCCCCGCCGTTCCGTTTGTGCATCAAGTGTTTTATGCAGCACCTGCGCCTATGATTTTTCCACCCGGAAGATGCCGCATTTCAGGTACTGGGTTTCCGGCGCAGCGGGGAGGATGGGATGGTCGCGGCCCTGGGTGCGGTACTCCGCCTGGAACAGGCGCACCCGCGCGTCCCGGGCGGCGGAGAGCACCACGTCCCTGAACTGGTTTGGCAGCACGTGCTGGCTGCATGAGCAGGTGACCAGATATCCGCCGTCCCTGACCAGCTTCAAGCCGCGCAGGTTGATTTCCTTGTAGCCGCGCACGGCGGCCTCCACGTTGGCGCGGGTCTTTGTAAACGCGGGCGGATCCAGGATCACCACGTCGTACTGTTCCCCGGCGGCGCACTGTTCTTTGAGGAAGTCAAAGGCGTTTGCCGCTGCGAAGCGCACATTGTCAAAGCCGTTGAGCCGGGCGTTTTCCCGGGCGAAGTCGCAGGCGTATTCCGAGATGTCCACGCCCGTCACCTCCGACGCGCCGAACTTTGCCGCGTGAAGGGCGAAGGAACCGGTGTGGGTGAAGCAGTCCAGCACACGCCCGCCTTTCACGAACGGCGCGATGGCGGCGCGGTTTTCCTTCTGGTCCAGGAAAAACCCGGTTTTCTGCCCGCGCTTCACGTCCACCCAGAATTTGACGCCGTTTTCCTCCATCATCACCCGGTCGGGCACGTCCCCCCGCAGCACGCCGGTCACCTGATGCAGCCCCTCCAGCTGGCGCACCGGCACGTCTCCGCGCTCATAGATCCCGGCGGGCCGGATTTCATCCATCAGCGCGTCGGCGATCATTTCTTTGTATTTCTCCATGCCCAGGCACAGGCACTGCAGGGAAATCACATCCCCGAAGCTGTCCGCGATCACGGCGGGCAGGCCGTCGCTCTCCGCGAAGATCAGGCGGCAGGAGCGCAGGTCGGCAAACGCGCGGCGGTATGCCACCGCGCGGCGCACCCGCGCCCGGATGAACGCTTCGTCCACAGGCGCGTCCTGATAGCGCAGGATCCGCAATGCGATCTGGGAATGGGGATTGTAGGCCGCCATGCACAGGAACCGCCCGTTGCTGGCTGTGACGCGCACGGTGTCCCCCGGCTGCGGGTCATTCTTTGTGCGGGCAATGTCGCTGCGGAATACCCAGGGATGGCCCTCATACACGCGCTTTTCTTTTCCGGGAAGCAGAATCACATCAGCCATGGCGCAGTCCCTCCAATACTTTTTTAAAGCTCTAAGGTTAAAGTTCTAAGTTCTAAGCGGTTTTGTCCTATCAGGAAACACTGACTTACCCATCGCACATCCAAACACCTTAGAACTTGGAACTTAGAACTTAGAACTGATAAAAAAATTATAGCATAGGGGCATCCATTGTTCAATCGTTTTTCCCTTTTCGCAAGCAAATGATACAGAAGCACAACAAAAAAGAGTTACTATTCACCTATATAGCAGAGACCAAGCAGCATTTCCGGCGGGGGGTGTCGGGGGAACTCCCCCGACTGTAATCCGCAGGCGGCGGCGTGTACGTCGCCGGGGCCCGAAGCGCCCGGAAAACCTGCCCTTGGGCCGGTTTTCAGCGTAGGGCGGGCCGGAAGGCCCCGGGCA
>JAFZOG010000048.1 GCA_017550745.1 Clostridia bacterium
CGTCTACGCTCCTTACAGAAATTTTCCGTCCTCGCGCCGTACACGCCGCCGCTGCGGATTTCAGTCAAGGGGAGAACCCCTTGACAATTCCCCTCTTGTTCCGTTTCTTCGTTGGTTCTCCAGGGGTGGCTGAGCAGTAACCGTAAATGCAAAAAGACATCGCCGGTTATCCGGGGTTCCCCGCGTTCGCGTTATGCCCCGAAAATAGCGATGTCTGATCCAAATGAGGGGGTGAGATTATTCCAGCCTACTCCACAAACCCCATCACGTCCACAATCCTTTGGCCCGCGCCGTAAATGAGCTTTAAGGTCTTCTTGCCCTGCAAACGGCGGAACAGGGCCGAGGAGGGGCCGCCGTCCAGGTCGTAGACCCATTCGGGATGGTATTCTCCCTCCAGGAATTCATTGGCCTCCATCAGGTTCAGGCCATGGCTGGAGGTGCCGGTGAGGATCACATAGGTGTTTTCCTCGGGCAGCTTGGCAATGATGGTGCGGATATAGCGGGTAGCGGCGAATTTCCAGGTGGTATCCACCAGGCTTTCCCCATTCAGCGCCATGGGACAGCCCTCATAGAAGCTCCAGGTCTGGATGGGATGGCGGGAGAGCACTTCTTCATTGTCCGCGCCCACGTACATATGCAGGCCGTCCTCCTCCAGCGTCAGGCCGTAATACGGCACTCCCTCCAGGTTGCGGTACACCTCCCCGTCCACCACGGTGAGGGAGCCCAGCGGCGTATAGTAATAATCCGCGCTGGTGCCGGGATAATTGTCCGGGATCTCCGGATAGGTGGGGCTGACATAGCCGCTGCCATTGATGACCACCGCCGCGCCTTCGATTTTTTTGGCCAGGTCCTCGGCCTTCGCCAGCTTTTCGTGCCAGGGAGAAATGGCTTTCCTGATCTGCCGGGCGGGGTCGGCCATCCAGATCTTGGTCACATAGCACACCGTGCCGTTCATTTTCACTTCTTCCAGGGTGTATTTCAGGGTTTCCGTATCATATTTGGCTGACACGCTGCGTTTGGTTACCTTGTATTCCCCAAGCCCGCCCAGCGGCAGCAGGCATACGGCCATGAGCAGCGCCAGCAGCGCGATTCCTTTTTTCATCGTCCGCTCCTCCCTTTCCCAGAAAGTATGTCCCCTAAATTATATCATGCCCGCATTGCCGTGGCAATGCCCTTTCCCGCTGCCGCCTGTAAATTTTCCCGAAGCGCTTGCCAGATTCATCCTGTCATGGTATGATCAAACGGTATATAAAATAACAGGAAAGGATGGACCGCGATGCCTTTCTTTCATAAAAAAACGCTGCCCCGTCTCCCCTACGACCCCGAAACCCAGGAGCCTGCCGTAAGGCGCAGCATCTGCACCGGGGAAATGACCGTTGGCTTTGTGGATAAGGCCACGGGAAAGTTTCACGACCTGATGATAGTGGATCAGCAGGGGCTGGAGGAATTCCGCCGCCAGGCCGGCGTTGAGGAAGTCAGGACGATTTACTGAGGGCTTTTTCGCCGGTTGCGCGGGCAGGCGAAATATGATAGAATAAGGCCGCCGCGCCAAGATGCGCGCTTCAGCTTTCGATCAAAGGAGATACGCCCGATGGAAGGAACCCCCAATACTCCGCAGCATGTTCCCTGTGTGGTCTGCCTGGGCTTTTTTGACGGGGTGCATCTGGCGCATCAGGCCCTGCTGCGGGCAGCCAAGCAGGAGGGAGAACGCCTGGGCCTGCCCGTCTGCGCCCACACCTTCGACCACGCGCCCGGGACAAAGGGCTTCGAGCTGACCACCCTGGCCCAGCGGGAAGCGCTGCTGAAGCGCTATGGGGCGGACATGGTTTCCGTGAGCGAATTCAACGATACAATGCGCCGGATGCGGGGGGACGATTTCTTTCGGGACGTGGTGCTGGGGTGTCTGAACGCCAGGCACGTGGTCTGCGGGGACGATCACCGCTTCGGCTACATGGGCGGCTGGGGCGTAAAAGAATTGCGGACGCTCTGCGAGGAAGCGGGCATCGGCCTGACCGTCGTGGCCCAGGTGTCGCTCCCGGACGGGCAAAGGATTTCCAGCACCGCCATTCGCCGCGCGTTACAGGAAGGAAATACAGCACTGGCGGAAAGGATGCTGGGCAGGCCATTTGCTTCCCCGCCGGCAAAAAACACGCTTGCCTTATTTCCAAAAACAGAGTAAAATAGAACCAGCATAGAATACAAAGCGCGAACAGGAGGTATGAACATGTATCATGAAGTGATCGACGGCGCCAAGGCTAAAATGGTCAAAACAAAAGAATTCTATCAGCGCGATATGCTGTCCCTGCGCGCGGGCCGCGCGAACCCGCAGATCCTTGACCGCATCGTGGTGGACTATTACGGCACCGCCACGCCCCTCAAGCAGATGGGCAACATCAACAGCCCCGAACCCAGGCTTTTGACCATCTCCCTGTGGGATCCCAAGGCCATTCCCCTGGTGGAAAAAGCCATCCAAAAGAGCGACCTGGGCATGAACCCCTCCAACGACGGCAAGGTGATCCGCCTGGTAGTGCCGGAGCTGAACGAGGAGCGCCGCAAGGAGCTGACCAAGGTGGTGCGCAAGGGCGCGGAGGAAGCGAAGGTGGCTATGCGCAACACCCGCCGCGACGCCATGGAGCAGATCAAGAAGCTCAAGAAGGATTCCAAGATCACCGAGGACGACCAGCGCAAGGCCGAGGACGAGCTGCAAAAGCTCACCGACGCCCAGATCAAGGAAGTGGACAAGGTTGCCGCCGAAAAAGAAAAGGAGATCATGGAAGTTTGACCTCTGACATTTTGGGCCGTACCGTTGAGGCGGCCCTTTCTTCCCTTCCGGAGGGCGCGCCGCAGCCCAGGATCACCGTTACCGCCGCCCCCGTCCGCAGCGGGCCGCCCCGGCAGGAGGGCACGCTGCGGGTGATCGCGGTCAGGGATGGGGAATGGATCGCGGCGAGGTTTCAAACGAAGATCAGGAGCGGGGAGCAGGAAACGCTGTCACGCGGCTGATACTCGCCTGTTATGAAATGCGGAAAACCGTCCGGTTCTCAGTCCTGCCCGATTAAATATAAGGAAGATCATCAATGAGTGAACGTCCTCTTCCCCGCCATGTGGCTATCATCATGGACGGCAACGGCCGCTGGGCCAAACAGCATAAGCTCCAGGTGGCTTTGGGCCACCGCAAGGGCGTAGAGGCCCTGCGGGCCATCATCCGGGAAAGCAGCGATATCGGCATCGAAGCCCTGTCGCTCTATGCTTTTTCCACCGAAAACTGGCGGCGTTCGCCGGGGGAGGTGGCGGCGCTGATGGGGCTGCTGCTGGAGTACTTCACATCCGAGATCGATGAGCTGGACGAAAAGAACGTGTGCATCCGCATCCTGGGCGACAAGGACGGCATGCCCGACAAGCAGCGGGCCGCGCTGATCAACGCTGAAGAGCGGACAAAAAACAATACCGGCTTAAATCTGAACATCGCCATCAATTACGGCGGGCGGGCGGAGCTGGCCCGGGCCGCGCGGATCCTGGCGGAAAAGGCGGTAAAAGGCGAAATCAGGCCCGAAGAAATCACCGAGTCCGCCCTGGCGGATGCGCTGTATACCCGGGGCCTGCCGGACGTGGATCTGCTCATCCGTACCAGCGGGGAAATGCGATTGAGCAATTTCCTCTTATACCAGTGCGCCTACGCGGAATTTGAGTTCCCCGCGGCGCTCTGGCCTGATTTTGACTTAGCCGCCTATCATGAGGCGCTGGAGGCTTTCAGGCATCGTGACCGGCGTTTTGGAGGACGCAATTCATGACCAAGAGAATCATTGCCGGCCTGTCGCTCACGGCGATCCTGTTCCTGGCCCTGTGGGGCGGGGGGCTTTGGTTCGCCATTCCCTGCATGATCACCACCTGCCTTTCCTTTCATGAAATGATCGAGGCCACCGTCCAGGCGGGGCACAAGCCTGTGCAATGGCCCTGCTATCTGTGCCTGATCCTGTCCATCCCGCTGTACCATTTCTTTGGCAGCGTGGCGCTGATGATGCCGCTGGTGGGCGGCGCGTTCATGATCATCGCCATGACGGTGATTTTCCGGGAGGAGCCGAAGCTGGACGACATCATGGTGTCCTGCCTGCCCATGGTCAGCGTGCTGCTGCCGGGGCTGTGCCTGCTGGGGCTGCAAAAAGCGCCGGGCCAGGCCAACCAGACCATGCTGCTGCTGATGGCCTTCGGCATTCCCCTGATCGGGGATACCATGGCATATTTCATCGGCAGCCGGTACGGAAAGCGCAAGCTGTGCCCGATGGTAAGCCCCAACAAATCCGTGGAAGGCGCGGTGGCGGGCATGATTGGCAGCGTCGCGTGGGCCATGGCGCTGGCGGGCGTGTTCTCCTGTTTTATTCAGATCCCGCCTTTCTGGCACTTCCCCATCCTGGGGTTTCTGGGCGGCATCGCCGGACAGATGGGCGACCTGTTCGCCTCCCTCATCAAGCGCCACTGCGGGATCAAGGATTTCAGCAACATCATCCCCGGCCACGGCGGCATGATGGACCGCCTGGACAGTGTGTACTGGGCTTCCGCGGTCATCTATATGTATCTGAATCTGTGCATTGGGAGCTTTGCGGCGTAACCGCGCCGAAAGCATGAGGTTATTATGGATCAAGTAAAACGCGGCATTGCGATTCTCGGCAGCACCGGCTCCATCGGCAAGCAGGCCCTGGAAGTGATCGCACTGCATCCCGACCGCTTTTTTGTGACGGCGCTCACCGCCCACAGAAATGCGGCGCTTTTGTTTGAGCAGGTCCGCGCCTTCCGGCCCAGGCTGGCGGCGCTGACAGGGGACGATACGCCCGTGGAAATCCCCGGCGACCTGTCCTTCTGCGAGTTCCGCTTCGGGCCCCGCGCCCTGGAAGAGGCGGCCAGGGAAGCGGAGGGGCAGGACGTGCTGGCCGCCGTGGTGGGCGTGGCGGGGCTGAAATCCGTCATGGCCGCGCGGAGCGCCGGAAAACGGGTGCTGCTTGCGAACAAAGAAACGCTGGTGGCCGGGGGCGAAATGGTCATGAACGCCTGCCCGCCCGGTACGCTGCTGCCCGTGGACAGCGAGCACAGCGCCATTTTCCAATGCTTGCAGGGGGCAGGGCCGAATCAATATGAACAAATCCTGCTCACCGCCTCCGGAGGCCCCTTCCGCACCTGGGACAAAGAGCGCATTCAACAGGCCACGGTGGAGCAGGCGCTGGGCCATCCTACCTGGAATATGGGGGCAAAAATCACCGTGGATTCCGCCTCCATGTTTAACAAAGCCCTGGAGATCATCGAGGCGAAATGGCTTTTCAGCGCGAAACCGGAGCAGATCCAGGTGGTGGTGCACCCCCAGAGCATCGTGCATTCTGCCGTGAAATTTGCCGACGGGGCCGTGATCGCCCAGCTCGGGGCGCCGGACATGAAGGTGCCCATCCTTTACGCCATGAGCTATCCCGAGCGCCTGTGCACCGGCGGGAAGGAATTGGATCTGTTTCAAGTGGGAACCCTGACGTTTGAACGCCCCGACCCCGAAAAGTTCCCCGCCATCCGCATGGCCTACGAAGCGCTGCGGCAGGGCGGCGCGGCCTGCTGTGTGCTGAACGCCGCCAACGAGGCGGCCTGCTATGCCTTCCTGGCAGGCAGGATTCCCTTCGGCCGCATTCCTGAAATCGTGGATGCCGCGCTGCAAAAGCACGGCGCTCTTCCCGCCCGCAGCCTGGAGGATATTGACCGTGCCGACGCGCTGGCCTGGGAAACGGCGGGGTCAATGATGAACCAATAAAAAATGATTCGCACAGCGTTCAGGCGGGCTTTGGAATGCATCCGCCTTCCCTTCGCTGTAACCCAAACGGAAAAGGAGTCTTCAATGAACATCCTCTACATCCTGGCCGCCATTCTGATGCTGGGCATCATGGTGACAGTGCATGAAGCCGGCCACTTTTTCGCGGCGCGGCTGACGGGCATTCCGGTCAAGGAATTTGCCATCGGCTTCGGGCCGAAGATTTTATCCTGGCGCAGCAAAAAGTATGAAACCCGGTTTTTCTGGCGCATCATTCCCGCCGGGGGCTACTGCATGTTCTACGGCGAGGACGACATCAACGGCAAAGAAGCGAAAACCGACCCGCGGGCTTTCGGCAATTCCGCCGTGTGGAAGCGGATCATCACGGTTTTGTCCGGCCCGGTGATGAATTTCGTGCTGGCGCTTTTGGTGGCGGCCTGCCTGTTCTGTATGGTAGGCGAGGACACCCAGGGCAAGATCGTGGATTATCCGCAGGTGGTCACCGTGGAGACGTCCGGCCCCGCGGGCGAAGCGGGCATCCAGCCCGGCGACCGGCTCACATCCGTCAACGGCGAGGATGCCTTCGGCATCACGGAGGACGGCACGCAGCTGCTGGTCAGCATGCTGATCGACCGGTACGGCAGCGAAACGGAACCGTTGACGCTGGGCGTGAAGCGGGGAGAAGAAAGCCTGACCCTGACGCTGAATCCCCGTTACGATCAAAGCCTGCGCCGCTACCTCATCGGCGTGACCCTGAACACCGCCTACGAGCCCGGCTACACCCCCGTGTCCATCCCCCGGGCTTTCCAATTGGGGGCCGGGTACTGCGTCACGGCGGGCGGGGCGATCCTGCGCGGCCTGAAAGACCTGATCACCACCGGCGCGGGCCTGGACCAGACCAGCGGCCCGGTGGGCATCGTGACCATGATCGCGGAGGAAACCCAGCGTTCGGCGGAAGCCTCGTGGCAAAGCGCGTTCATTACCTACGGCGAGCTGCTGGTGCTGATTTCCGTGAACCTGGGCCTGTTCAACCTGCTGCCCATCCCCGGCCTGGACGGAAGCCGCGTGCTCTTCCTGCTGGTGGAGTGCGTGCGCCGCAAGCCCGTGCCCCAGAAGGTGGAAGCCTATGTCCACATGGCCGGCTACCTGCTGCTGTTCGGGCTGATGATCGTGATGACTTATAAGGATATACTGAAGATATTCCAGTAGAAAATGCGGAGGCAAAAATGCACACCACAAAGCAAGTACGCGCCGGCAGCGTCCTGATCGGAGGCGGCGCGCCTATTTCCATTCAATCCATGACCAATACCGACACCCGGGACGTGCCCGCAACGCTGGACCAGATCAAGCGGCTGGCGGCGGCGGGATGCGATCTGGTACGCGTGTCCGTATATGACCGGGCCTGCGCCGGGGCGGTAAGGACGCTGGTGGACAAAAGTCCGGTACCGCTGGTGGCGGACATTCATTTTGACCATTCCCTGGCCATTGCCGCCATGGAAAACGGCATCCACAAACTGCGCATCAACCCCGGCAATATCGGCGGGGCGGACAAGGTGAGGAAGGTGGCGGACTGCGCCAAGGCGCACCACGTGCCCATCCGCATCGGGGTAAACGCCGGCTCCCTGGAAAAGGACATCCTGCAGGAATACGGAGGGCTCACCGCCCAGGGCATGGTGGACAGCGCTTTGCGCCACATCCGCCTCCTGGAAGAAGCACATTTTGACGACATCGTGATTTCCCTCAAGGCCAGCGACGTGCCTCTGACCGTGCAGGCATACCGGCTGATGCACGCAGCCTGCGATTATCCCCTGCATCTGGGCGTCACGGAGGCGGGCCTGCCGGGCCAGGGTACCGTAAAAAGCGCCATCGGCATCGGCTCGCTCCTGCTGGACGGCATCGGCGACACCGTGCGCGTCTCCCTCACCGCCGACCCGGTGCGGGAGCCCCAGGCCGCGCTGGAGATCCTGCGGGCGCTGGATCTTCGCAAGGGCATCCGTTTCGTCTCCTGCCCCACCTGCGGCAGAACCCAGATCAATGTGGAAGCGGTGGCGCAACGCATGACGGAGGAGTTTGCCGGCGTGGAGCAGCCCGTTACCGTGGCGGTCATGGGCTGCGTGGTCAACGGCCCCGGCGAAGCCCGGGACGCGGATATCGCCCTCTGCGGCGGCAAGGATTGCGGCGCGCTGTATATCAAGGGCCGGTTCGTGCGCAAGCTGACCGGCGATCTTTCCGATGCCATGGCGCAGGCCGTCAGGGAATATCTGCAATCTGTTTAAAACACAATTGACAAGGCCCATCTTCGGTAGTATAATACCGAAGGTTATTATCCTGCGCCGGTTGATTCTCCTTCACCGTTCGCCGATGGGGCTGTAAGGGAAGGAAGAGGGCTTTACGCATCGCGGCCCGCGCGCACTCACTGTCAACGCAGCGATCATTTATCAATGATCTTTGTCTGTAAAAATCAAAAGAAATGAGGCTACATTATGAAGGGCAATGTTCTCGTCGGTCAGTCCGGCGGCCCCACGGCCGTCATCAACTCCAGCCTTGCGGGCGTGTTCAAGACAGCGAAGGAGCGCGGCTACAGCAAGGTGTACGGCATGCGTTACGGCATCCAGGGCTTCCTGGACGAGCAGTATGTCGACCTGTCCGAGCATATCAAAAACGAGCTGGACTTGGAGCTGCTCAAGCGCACGCCTTCCGCTTTCCTGGGCACCTGCCGCTATAAGCTGCCGGAAATCCACGAGGACAAGGCGATCTATGAGCGCATTTTTGAACTGCTGGATAAGCTGGACATCGAGGTGTTCATCTACATCGGCGGCAACGACTCCATGGACACCATCCGCAAGCTGTTTGACTATTCCCTGCTGACCGGCGCGAAGCAGAAATTTGTCGGCTGCCCCAAGACCATCGACAACGACCTGGCCATCACCGACCATACCCCCGGCTTTGGCAGCGCCGCCAAGTACATCGCCACCTCCACCAAGGAAATCATCTGCGACGCCATGGGCTTCTCCTACAAGAAGAAGAACGTGAACATCGTGGAGATCATGGGCCGCAACGCGGGCTGGCTGACCGGCGCGGCGGGCCTTTCCCGCAGCGAGGACTGCGAAGGCCCCGACCTGATCTATCTGCCTGAGCTGCCCTTCAGCATCGAAGGCTTCGTGGAAGAAGTGCGCAAGCTGCTGGAAAAGAAGGACGTGGTTGTGGCCGTGGTTTCCGAGGGCATCAAGACCGCGGAAGGCAAATATGTCTGCGAGTACGCCACCGATAACGCCACCACCGACGCTTTCGGCCACATCCAGATGAGCGGCACCGCCGCGTATCTTGCCAGTGTGGTCAAGAATGAACTGGGCTGCAAGACCCGCGCCGTGGAGCTCTCCACCCTGCAGCGCGCCGCGGCCCACCTGGCCAGCAAGATCGACGTGGACGAAGCCTTCAACGTGGGCGGCGCGACGGTCAAGGCCGCTGACGAAGGTTCTTCCGGCGTGATGGTGGTCATCGACCGTGTGTCCGACGATCCTTACCAGAGCGCTACCGGCGTGTACGACGTGCACCGCATCGCCAACGGCGAAAAAGTGGTTCCGCGCAAGTGGATCAACAAGGAAGGCAACTACGTCACCGAGGAATTCCTGGACTATGTGCGTCCCCTCATTCAGGGCCACTACACCCCCATGATGGTTGAGGGCCTGCCCCGCCACCTGAGCCTGAACCTGAAGAACTATGACTGGTGCGCTCCCCGGGGAAAGAAGTAATCCGCCTCCGACGGTGTATGTCAATCCACTCCCGGAAAAAGCTGCGGCTTTTTCCGGGAGTTTTTAAAATACCGCTTGACTCTCCCACTGTGGCAGGCATTATGATCAACCCGAGCTCAAACAGAATCAGCAACAGGAGGTACCGCCATGCTGAAAATCGGAGAATTTTCAAAGCTGTCCAGAGTCAGCGTCAGGATGCTGCGCCATTATGATGAGATCGGCCTTTTGAAACCGGCGGAAATTGACAGCTTCACGGATTACAGATATTACAGGGAAGATCAGCTTCCGACAGTCTGCCGCATCTCGGCGCTGAAGGATATGGGCTTTTCCCTCGCTGATATCGTAAGCATCCTCGCGGTCTACGATGACCGGGAGCAGCTGGAGCAGTTCTTTTCCGCGCGGCAAAGAGAATTGGAAGCCCTGTCCCGTGACACGGCGCACAAGATGACGCTTCTGGACGCGGCCCGAAAAAGGCTGAGAAAGGAAGAGAATATGCGTTACAATGTGACCATCAAAGTCATTCCCCAGCGCTGCGCCGCCACCGTGCGGATGACGCTTCCCCGTTACGAGGACGAGGGGAGAATCTGGGGCATATTAGCGGAAGAAACCTGCCGGATGCATCTGGTGGAAGACGACCCCTGCCTCTGCGCGGTGACCTACCTCGATGGGGAATACAAGGAAGAAAACGTGGAAATGATGGCCTGGAAAACCGTGAAAGGCGCCTATCCCGACACGGAACACGTAAAGTTCCGCACCCTGCCGGAAGAAACGGTGGCAAGTTGCACCTATCAGGGAAGCTACACGCAGATCACGGATGTGTACGCGGCCGTGGCAGCCTGGATGGAGGCCAACGGCTACGAACCCGCGGGGCCGATGTTCAATATCTACCACGTCAGCCCCCACGAAACCCAGAATCCGGATGAGTTCGTGACCGAAATCTGCTATCCGGTGAAGAAAAAATAAACCGGCTGACCGCCAAAGAATCAAAGCCCCCGGAAAGAGCGGTGTTCTCTCCGGGGGCTGTGTTTATTAGGGAATCATGGAATGAAACGAATTGCCGATCATTCAGGCGCGGCGTTTCGTTTCGCCCCTGCGCGAAAGCGCACAGCAGCCGTAAACGACAGCGTGCCAAACGCCGTGCCCAGCGTATTGAAAATGACGTCGTCCACTTCGCAATAGCCCAATTGAAATATATACTGGGTCAATTCAATGGCGACGCTGAGCCCCGCGGCAGCGGCCACCGCGGTGGTTGCCGGATGCCTGACGCCGTTTCCAAGGATCAAGGGGCGCTGCAGTACAAAAGGCATGGTTAAACCGAACGGAATAAACATTAAAAAGTTGGCGGCCACACAACGGGAACGCGAGAGGCTCCTATGCGCCGCTGTAAATGAGTCGAACGGGAGCAGGCTGATATCGTGGCTGCCGGCTGAACGCATAAACACCGTAATGTACAGGGCAGCGATAACAAACACGGCCAAAAGCAGGCGGTTGATCCATACCCAGGCCTCTTGCCGGCTTTTTGTCTTTGTGAACATCACTGCGCAGGCAAACCAGAAAGCGGTAAGCAAAACACCCCACAGGAGTATTTCAGCGATCGAATGCCTGTACAGGATTTCGTCATGCAGGCGGTTGATAATCGACTTCACAAAAGATCCTTTCCCTGTTCGTTCCGAACCGTCTTCATTATGCCACGCCAAACTTGGGTTCATGCACCCGGCTGAGAAAAAGCGGGACAGCGATTGCCATCTACATTCAGCTGTTCTGTAAAAAAAGAATGAAAAGAGCAAGCTCTCGGAAACCGTTATTTCCGGGAGCCTGCTTCTTTTGCTAAAGGATTACCGGATCAGGGTGATGTTGCGGAACACGCTGACCAGGGTATTGGCTACGGTGGACATGGTCTTGATGAAGATGTCCAGTGCCACGCCGACGACGTCCTTGCGGGTGTCGCCCACGGTATCGCCGGTAACGGCAGCCTTATGCGCGGGCGTGCCTTTGCCATGGCCTTCCAGCGCGCCGGATTCGATGTATTTTTTGGCGTTGTCGAATGCGCCGCCGGAGTTGCCCATGAAGATGGCCCGGGGAATGGCCACGATGGTCGCGCCGATCAGCAGGCCGCCCACGAAGTCCACGCCGAACAGGAAGCCGCCGATGACGGGAATGACCATGGCCAGCACGGAGGGCACCAGCATCTTTTTCAGGGCCTGCTTGGCGGCCAGCTCGATCATGCGGTTGTAGTCCGGCGTCTTTTCACCGGCCAGCACTTCGGGAGTCAATTGCTTGTCGCCTTCGTCGGCCATCAGCTTGGCGGATTCTATGGTGTTGTCGGTCAGCATGGCGGAGAAGTATTCCACCAGCGCGCCGCCGATGATGGCGCCGGCCACCACCACGAAGGAAGCGATGTTCAGGGTCATCTCGGAAGAATAGTTGCCCACATAGGATACGATCAGGGACACCGTGGCAAAGGCGGCGGAGCCGATGGCAAAGCCCTTGCCCACAGCGGCAGTGGTGTTGCCCACGGCGTCCAGCTTATCGGTGATCACACGCACATTGGCGTCCAGGTGGCAGCTCTCCGCCAGGCCGCCGGCGTTGTCGGCGATGGGGCCGAAGGCGTCGATGGACACGGTGGCGCCTACGAAAGCCAGCATGCCCAGGGCAGCGGTCGCCACGCCGTAGATACCCGCCAGCTTGCCGGACACGAACAGCGCGATGCCGATCATCAGCACGGGCAGCAGCACGCTGCGGGAGCCTACGGCGTCACCCTTGGTGACCACGAAAGCCTCCCCTTCGGGAGCCATTTCAGCCAGGGTGCGGGTGGGTTTATAATCAGTGGAGGTGTAATACTCGGTAATGGAGCCGATCGCCACGCCGCTGCCGATGCCCAGCACGGCGCAGATCCAGGGAGAAGCCCAGCCGGCCGTCCAGCCGTACACGGTGCGCAGCGCTTCGCCGTCCACACCCGCGAAGCAGATGGCGGCGGCGATGAAGCCCAGCACCACCGTCATCCCGGCGGAGATCCAGGTGGCCAGATTCAGCTCCCGGGAGGGATTGTCGCCCATCTTTTTCCGGTCCGCGTAGAACAGGCCCAGCAGGCAGCTGAGCAGGCCCACGCCCGCCAGCAGGATGGGATAGGTGATGGTGCCGCTGAACACCTGATCCAGCGCTTCCATATTGCCGGAGAAGTGGCTTTCATACTGCTGGAACAGGATCACGGCGATCATGAGGGAAGCGGAAATGGTGGCGACGAAGGACTCCAGAAGGTCGGAGCAGTTGCCCGCGATGTCGTTCACGTTGTCGCCGATGAAGTCCGCGATCACGTTGGGAACGCGGGAGTCGTCCTCGGGCAGGTCGTTGCGCACCTTTGCCAGGATGTCGGCGGAGATGTCGGCGGCCTTGGTGTAGTTGCCGCCCGCCACGCGGTTGAACATGGCAACCAGGGAGCAGCCCAGGGAGTAGGTGGAAATGCGCATGATCGTGGGGTTCACCCCCGCCAGGGAGGTAATGTAACCGCCGCCCGCCACGTCATGCCGCACATTGCCGAAGATGATCAGCACAGCCACCAGGCCCAGCAGGCCCAGCGCCTGCACCGACAGGCCGGAAATGGAGCCGCCGCAGAGGGCCACCTTCACCGTTTCGCCGATGGAGAGGCTTTCCCGGGCTTTGTTGGCGGTGCGCACGTTGGCGTAAGTAGCGGAGCGCATGCCCACCACGCAGGCGCAGGAGGACATCAGCGCGCCGAAGAGGAAGGTGATGCCGCTGGTTTTTTCCACAAACAGGCTGAATACAGCAGCCAGCAGGATCACCACGATCACGATGGTCTTGTATTCGGTTTTCATGAAGGTGTTCGCGCCGGAGCGGATGATGCCTGCCATCTCCGCCATTTCCTGGGTACCCTCAGGCAGCTTGCGGATGCGCTGATAGTTGTACGCCACATATGCGATGGCGGCGGCAACCACGAAGAGAACGAGTATGTACCATACCACAGACATACAGGGCAGCCTCCTATTATGAAATAATGAATGCCTCAGCGTCTGGCACGCGCCCGCGTGCCCGGCTCCGATTTCTTACCTATTATATATTTCCCGCCTGCCGCCGTCAATAGTATAACAAGTATTTTTGTTCGTCCCTTCGGCGAAATGGGTTCCCCCAGGAACACCTGCATCGAAACCATGTATCTTCCGATACGCGGCGGTAAAGTGAATTGCCTATTGTATCAGAATTACAATTGTGATATACTTAATTACAGATAACAAGAAATCCCAATTCAGAGGTCAAAATATTATGGAAGGAAAGAAGCTGATTATTCGTCCCCACCATTACGGGGGAGAAACCACGGTCATCTCCATCCGGTTA
This sequence comes from Clostridia bacterium, assembly GCA_017550745.1. Taxonomy (GTDB): domain Bacteria; phylum Bacillota; class Clostridia; order Christensenellales; family Aristaeellaceae; genus RUG563. Next base: position 13,882 of record JAFZOG010000048.1, read on the forward strand.
CCCAAGGAGATGCTGGCGGTCATTGACCGGGCGGCCCAGGAAACGGGAAGAACCAGAAACGAAATCGTTGTGTTGTCGATGGAATACGCGCTGGAAAACCTGGAAATCGAGAATAAGTGAGGGAACAAAAGATGGCGATTTTGAAATGCAAAATGTGCGGCGGGGACATCCTGCTGAGCGAAGACAGGACCACGGGCACCTGCGACCACTGCGGCAGCGTCATGACCTTTCCCCGGGTATCGGATAGCTGAACCTGTACAACCGGGCCAATCACTTCCGGCGGCAGAATGAATTCGACAAGGCCATCACCGCCTACGAGCGCATTTTGGATCAGGACGATACCGACGCCGAAGCCCATTGGGGAGCGGTGCTTTCCCGGTACGGTATCGAGTACGTGGAAGATCCGGTGACCCATGAACGTATTCCCACCTGCCACCGGGTACAGCTCTCGTCCATCCTGTCGGACGTGGATTATTTGACCGCCCTGGAAAACGCCCCGGACACTGCTTCCCGCGATTTATATGAGCAGGAAGCCCGCCGCATCGCGGAGATTCAGAAGGGCATTTTGTCCATTCCCTCCCAGGAAAAACCCTACGACGTGTTCATCTGCTATAAGGAAACGGACGATTCCGGCAAGCGTACCAAGGACAGCACCCTGGCCCAGGAAATCTATTATCAGCTTACCAACGAGGGCTACAAGGTATTTTTCAGCCGCATCACGCTGGAGGACAAATTGGGCCAGTAGTACGAGCCTTACATTTTCGCCGCCCTGAACAGCGCCAAGGTGATGCTGGTCATCGGCACCAAGCCGGAATACTTCAACGCCGTCTGGGTGAAGAACGAATGGAGCCGCTACCTGGATATGATGAAATCTGATAAAGAGAATATGCAAACCGCCCAAAATCCCCATAAATCAAGGGGTTTCGGGCGGTTTTACTGTTGAATTGTCGCTTATCTGTCGCTTTAATTGGCTAACTGATACTTGAAGATACCCCATGATAAGCGACAAAAACAAGTATGCTTACACAAGCGTCAGGAAGGAACTTTCGTCGTCATAATCATGAACAGGGGTCACGTTCAGCAGAACATTACGCATCAGGTTTTTAGCTTCTGTTCTTTTTGCAAAGACTTCTTGAACCTTTTGGATGATTGCCTGTTCTTGCTCTGGGTCTTTAGGGAACGGCAAAACAAGTTCGTAAACACGTCTGCCGATAGTGTCAATAATATCCTGTGTGAATTGTTTAGCTCTTATCTGTTGCTTTACTATGGGGGAAGAAAGCAATGCCAGCAGTAAATAAGGATTTAATTTATTATGGTCAAGGCTACGGATTTTCCACAAATGGCTCTGATATACTATTTTTGTTTCGTCCTCGGTTATCATTGCACAAGTACCCACAAGGTAGGTTCCATCTTTAACCATAAATAAATACGGTCTCTGAAGATTGCAGCGGCACGTAAAGGATGGATACCTGTATCCAAACGTGATCTTCCCTGGCCGGAAGGGACTGCGCGTCGATTCGCAGCCCCATCAGAATACCTCCAACTTGGATGCGGAAAGAAAAAGGAATGACAAAACACAGCTTCTATGCTATAATCCAGTTATTCCGTCGTCAGCGGCGGAACGGAGAGCATCATACGGTTTGGGAGATACGGCGTAAGCCTTTATTTCTTGGGAGGCTTATCATGAAACAAAACCAGAAACAGCGGCTGCCACGTTACAGAGTGCAAGTGCAGATGACGCTTCTTCTGCTTATTTTTACGATCGTGACCACTTTAGCAACAGGCTGGCTCATTTACACCCAAGTCTCCGAGCAAGCCATCCGGGATGCATGGATGCAGCATGAGTCCCTACTGGAAAGCGCGTGCATGTCTTTGAACCGGCAGATCGAACAGATGCGGTCTTTTACCTGGCAGCTGAATAATCACAGCGGCGTGCAATTGTATCTGCATCTCAAGGAACAAACGCCTAAAAATATCCTGACGAAAAAAGCCGTCATCGCCTTGCTGCAGGAAATGAAAGCATTCAGCAATACGCTCAGCGACATCGGTTTTTATTCGGAAGGCCTCGACATGGTGATTACGGCGGAAAGCAGTTACCCGTCGGACGATTATTTCAGCCGCATCGACGGCCTGTCGCTGTCGGACATTCTGAAGAAACGCGAACAGACCAATCATATCGCCCTGTGCGACTTTGCGGGAAAGGCAACCATCTCCCGCATCATCAGCAATGACCGGGTATTGGTATTTGTCAGCAGCCTTCCGCTGAACAGCATCCAGGGGAAAAGCTATGCTTTCTTCCATCTGCCGGAGGAAAAGCTGCTATCCTGCCTTCCGGAGAGCGGAAACGGCGTGCTTTTGCTGTGCGACCGATCGGGCGCTCCCCTGATTTCCCACACGGACGACCTGTACAGTGCGGTGAGCCGGATGTACATGTCTTCGCCCCAGAACCGCGTGCGTCTTGAGGGGGCGGATTACGGCGTGCTGGCGAAGGAAACGGCGTCGGAAGGGCTTACCTGCATGGCTATCGTTCCCTACCGCGATCTGCTCCAGCCCACTGTACGCCTTCGCAGGATTGTCACCCTCGTGATGGGACTCTGCATGGCCATCGGGCTGATCGGCGCCGTTTTTGCCAGCAAACGTCTGTATACGCCGCTGGAAAGGCTGCTGGAAAGCGTGAAGCACCTGCGCATCACCCTCCCCGATGGAAACAGGGCCAACGAATACAAGCTGCTGGACGACGCGATCCATATGATGTCAGCGGAAAACCACGCCTTGTCCCTGAGCAATCAGGAAATCAACCGGCTGCTGAAAAACCGTCTGCTCAGTGATTGGATGGAAGGGCGTCTTCGGAACGGCGCGGCCCAGAGTCTATCGAAAGTGCAGGTGACACTTCCCTTTGACCGAATACAGATTGCCGTGCTGGAAACCAATCCCAGGGCAATGGAGCGTGTGGAGGACGGATCAGGCGTCAGCGCCGCCGATCAGGTGGAAGCGCTGGCGTCAGAAAAAAACCTTGGCGCGATGCGCGTCTGGTGCGCCCAGCGGACAGACGGAAGGCTGCTTGTACTGTTTAACCTTGATTCCGGACACCCGTCGCCCGAATCCATCTATGCTTTCCTGAAACAGGTGCGGTGCGAAATCTTCCATGATACGCCCTGCGCCATCAGCGTTGGCAGGGCATACGGCGTCCAGCGCGTTTCCGATTCGCTGGTGGATGCCATGATGGCGCTGAACAACAGAAACGGCATGGGAGAAAATGCGTTCTGCCTGGCGGAAGAAATACCGGATGTGCCGGATACGGAATACACGCTGAAAGCGGAACAGCGGCTGATCAACCAAATGCTCAGCGGCAGCAAGGAGGAAGCCGCCGCCACGCTGCATGCGCTTTGCGTTTCGGATACAGGCGCTTTCCCGCCCCGTTCCAGCCTGGTGCAGGCGATCCTGTTCACAGCGCGGCGGGTCGCCTGTCAGGCAGGCGTGGAGGATAAGTATTCAGAATTTCTGGAGCAGGCAGGCTTCCGTTCGGATGACCTGCCCATGGAGCATGATACAGAGAAAAGGCTGTGCCAGGTGTTCTTTTCCGTGATGGACTGCCTGGCTGCCGATGTTTCCACCCAGGAGGAAAAGCAGTACGAAAAGCTGGTCCGGTATATTCAGGCGGAGTACTGCCACGATATTTCGCTGGAATCGGTCAGCGAGGCGCTTTCCATGTCGCCCAGCTACATCGGGCTGGTCTTCCGCCGGGTGGCCGGCACCAGCTTCCTGAAGTATTTGACGGACACGCGTATGGCGGAGGCGAAACGCCTGCTTGTGGGCACCGATTTGACCTTGCGGGAAATCGGCCAGCGGGTGGGGATCGAAAACCAGAATACGCTGATCCGCACCTTCAAAAAGACGGAAGGAGTCACCCCGGGACAGTTCAGAATGGCGAATTCGTCGATTCATTCGCGGAATGGATGATGCCTTTTCGCCGGATTGGAAGGCTGTTTCACGAAATCAGCCATAGAAAATTACGCGCCCTCATGGTATCTTTGACTTGGGGGCGATGAATATGATGGACATGATAGATAAGAAGCGAGGCGCGCGCTTGAGGAATCGTTTGCGCCTCAGGCGCAGGATATGGGCTGCAAAGTATTTGTATCTCATGTTTTTTCCTGTGCTTCTTTATTATGCGTTTTTCCGGTACGCTCCCATGGGCGGGTTAGTGATCGCGTTCAAAGACTTCAACGCCTTCCTTGGCTTTGAAAAAAGCCCGTGGGTGGGCTTCAAATTCTTCAACCAGTTCTTTCATTCTATCTATCTGTGGCGGCTGGTGCGCAATACCCTCCTGATCAATCTGTATGATCTTGTATTCAATTTTCCGGCTTCCATTCTTTTAGCGCTGCTGCTGAACGAGGTGCAAAACAAGCGCTTTAAAAAGGTAGCGCAGACCATCACCTATCTTCCGTATTTTATTTCCGCCGTGGTCATCGCCAGCATGGTGGTGCAGTTCCTGTCTCCCTCCAGCGGTATCATCAACCATTTCATTGCCGCGCTGGGCGGGGAAAGGCAGTATTTCATGACGCAGCCCGGCTCCTTTCGCTCGATTTACACCATCATGAACCTGTGGAAAAACATCGGCTGGAATTCTATCATATTTTTGGCCGCCATCAGCGGCATCAATGGGGAACTGTATGAGGCCTGCATGATCGACGGCGGCGGCTATATACGCCGGATGTGGCATATCACGCTGCCCGGCATTGCCAGCACCATCGTGGTGCTGATCATCATGCGGCTGGGCCACGTGATGGATGCCGGATATGAAACCATCCTGCTGCTGCAGAACAACGCGAACCTGGAAACCAGCGATGTGATCGGCACCTACGTGTACCGCCGGGGCCTTCGGGGCGGAGAATACAGCTACGCCACGGCTGTTGGCATGTTCCAGAGCGTCATCGGGTTCTCCATGGTGATCATGGCGAATTATCTCAGCCGCAGATACAGCGAAACCAGCCTGTGGTAAGGGGGGAGAAGCATGACAGCGGGTATTGTTTCCCGGCGCTCGAACCGGATCAGCGTATCCAGGAGCAGGAAAGTGTTCCTGGCGGTCAACACAGTCGTGCTGCTCCTGCTGTGCGCCGCCATGCTGTATCCGGTCATCTTCGTCGCCGCGGCCTCCTTTTCGGAGGAAACGGCCATTCTGAAAGGGGAAGTATCCCTTTTCCCGGTGCGGGCGCACGTAAAAGCCTATGAAAAAGTGTTCCACTATCCGCTTTTGTGGCGCAGCTACGGGAACACGCTGCTGTACACCGGTCTGGGAACGCTGATCAACCTTGTGCTGACCGTGTGCGGCGCGTGGGCGCTGAGCCAGAAAAAAATGGTGGGCCGCCGGGTCCTCACGCTGCTGTGCACCTTCACCATGTTTTTCAACGGCGGCATGATCCCCACCTTCCTGGTGGTCAAGGAACTGAAGCTGCTCAATACCATATGGGCCATCCTGCTGCCCGGCGCGGTGAGCACTTACAACATGATCCTCATGCGCACCTTTTTCCTGGCCATCCCCCAAAGTCTGGTGGAATCGGCGGAGCTGGACGGATGCAACGATTTCGGCGTGCTGTTCCGCATCGTGCTGCCGCTGAGTTTAGCCAGCCTCATGACCATCGGCATGTTCTATGCCGTCGCCCACTGGAACAGCTATTTCAGTGCCGTGCTGTATTTGAGCAAGCCGGAATTGTATCCGCTGCAGATCATCCTGCGGCAGGTAGTGCTGATGAATGAAATCGTGGAGAACGCATCCAGCACGGAAAACGTGATGGCCGAAGGGATCAAATATGCCACCATCATGGTGGCTATGCTGCCCATGCTGTGCATTTATCCCTTTGTGCAGCGCTACTTTGTAAAAGGCGTTATGATTGGCTCCGTGAAAGAATAATACGGTTCGATCCTTAGCCCCGTGGGCTGCGGGGCCGAATATAAAATCCAAAGGAGGTCATCCCATGAAACTCTTCTCCCGTCTCCTGGCCATTCTGCTGGCCCTGTCCCTGCTGCCTCTCGCCTGCACGGCCCTGGCAGAGGAGCCCGTCACGATCACGATCTGGGGTTCGGACCGTGAAAACATGCCCTTCCGCAACGGGCTGATGACCATTGAAATACTCAAAGAAAAGCTGGGCATCAACATTGAAATCATCTCTGCCCCCACCGAGAGCTTGGCGGAGAAATACGGCCTGCTGATGGCCAGCGGCGACATTCCCACCATCGTGCAGTACAAAGCCAAGGACCTGCTGCTCTACAAGGACGCCTGGCAGCCGCTGAATGACATGATCAATGAAACCGACACCCCCAACCTGTGGAAGGTGTACAGCGATCCCGACATCCGCCGCAAGGTCAGCGATGCGGACGGCAACATCCGCTTCATCGGTCAACGCACGGCCATCACTGCGGGCAAGCTGTTCTTCTACCGCCAGGATTGGCTGGATAAGCTGGGCCTGGAGACGCCCAAGACCGTGGAAGATTTGTACAATGTGTTCGTCGCCATCCGGGATGGCGATCCCAACGGCAACGGGGAAAAGGATGAAGTACCCTTCTCCGTGCGCAAGAACGGCAGCAACAACCGCGGCAACGTGATGCCCTTTGTGAATAACTGGGGAATTGCGGAAACCTTCTTCGCTGAGGACGGCCAGGTAAAATTCGGCGCCACCGACCCCAGGATGAAGGAAGCGCTGGAATGGCTGCACCGCTGCTATGAGGAAAAGCTGCTGGATCAGGAATACCTGACCCGCGACAAGACGGCCTGGTACAGTGAATGGACCAACAACCAGGTGTTCATGAGCTATGACTGGAGCGCCTATATTGACAACGTTGCGAATCTGTTCAAGGGCCAGGAGAGCGATGTGCACATCGTCGGAGCCGTTCCGCCCGAAGGCCCCACCGGCATCAGCGAGACCCGTGACCAGCTGCAGCCCATCACCGTGGACGAAGACTGGAACGCCGGCATCTTCGTCGGCGCCAGCGCCGAGCAGAAAGCCGCGGCCATGAAGCTGTTTGATTACCTCTACAGCGAAGAAGGCATGATCCTGCTGAACTTCGGCGTGGAGGGACAGCACTTCAACGTGATCGACGGCGAATACAAGTATTCCGACCTGATCATGAACAATCCCGACGGCCTTTCCCCGCAGGATGCGCTGCGCACCTTCGGCATCCAGAGCATGCTGACCCTCTTGCAGGATGCCCGGTATGAGCGCGCCTTTGTCAGCGACGAAGTGAACCGCATCCGCGACATCTACGAGCAGGAAGGCCACATCGGCCCCGCCTTCCCCACCCTGGCCTTCACCAACGACGAGCAGAGCATCATCAACGAAAAATACACGGAAATCGAAACCTATGTGAATGAAATGATCGACAAGTTCATCATGGGCGTGGAGCCCCTGGATCATTTCGACGCATACACCGCCCAGGTGGATAGCATGGGCCTCAAGGACGTGCTGAAGGTATACCAGGACGCTTATGACCGGTATATGAAATAAACCTGTTCTTCGGTCAGAGGGGAGGCATGCGCCTCCCCTCTGACCATTTCGATCATCAGCCGGGAAAGCCGATACACAGCGCCGCTCCCGGGAAGGAGGAAGCAGGCATGTCCAGCCGGCTGTGCCGACTTGGAACCTCCATCTGGCAGGCTCATATATCTATCTTTTGCTGATTCCCGGCATCGTCTGTTTTGCTCTGTTCTATTATTTCCGATGAAAAACCGGACCGGCTTCTGACCATCATGAACTGGACCAGCACCCAGGACGGCCAGCTGGCCGTCCTGGCGGGCATTCCCGACGAAATCTGGGAATAGGATGAAAACGGCGCTATGAAGATGCTGGCCGAAAAGGACGGGAACGGCAACTATCCCTCCACCCCCGGCCTGTACAACAGCCACCGCATTTTCCGCTCCCTGGGCATCCTGCCGGAGGACTGTTCCTTCGTCCATCCCTCCAATGAAAAGCTGGTGGGAAAAAATATCAGAAGGACGGTTACGTTCTGCATTCTCCAAGATTGATAACTTGAATGAGTCCTTTTCGCTGCCGCCGCATAGCGTATTCCAGCAGATCATAAGCATTGCTGACCGTGTGCGTCACATACGCAATCAGAAAACCGCTGGCGTCGATCATTTTTCGGTTGGCCTTTGCAATGGCATACCTCCGGGAAACAGCCTCCATGCCGTCAGGATAAAACGTGCCGTCATATCCCAGCGGCACTTCTATGGGGCGGTCAGCGGGATGATAGGGAAGGACAAGGAATAAACGGACATCGGGATACTCACGTTTCAGTTGAATGACGGCTTCTCCTACCAGCCGATCAAAATTGCCGTACATACCCACATAAAAATCGGAAACCTGCTGCTGCCGGATCAAAGATTCAGCGGCAGCTTTTATTTCCGGCAGCAAAGCCGGGTCTGTTTCCCGATGGCCGATAAAGAAGCAGCTTGTCATAATCTTCATCCTTAATTCCTTCGGAAGATCGTTTTCAATACTTGCATTCATCGTTTTAATTATACGATCTAAATGATTAAATTGCAACGATAAAGCGAAGTATAATCAACGAAGAAAGCAAGTAGGAGGAGATGCGGGATGAACGATATTCTGTCCACGATCACTGCATATCGGCAGGCCCGCGGTTGGACGGAGTATCAGCTTGCTGAACGCTCTGGCCTGCCGCAATCCACCATTTCTTCGTGGTATCGGAAAAGTATGATCCCCACGGTTCCTTCCCTGGAGAAGATATGCGAAGCTTTCGGTATCACGCTTTCGCAGTTGTTTGCCGCAGATGATACGCCCGTTGCCTTAACGCCAAAGCAAAGAGAAATGCTGAACCGGTGGGACAGGCTGAATGAGGAGCAGCAAACCGTCATTTTTCAACTGATCGACAAAATGCTATAACTGTCCATACAACAAGATAGCAAAAAGGCAGCCCGATCCGTTTGTGCTGCTTTTTGTTTGCAATCATTTCCCCGCCCAGGCAGAAGAAAAACTGGGATAAGGAATGGGAAATCCCGAACCGCTGACAAGCCGGGAGAGGCGCTTCCTGGCAGAAGAAAAAGAGGCTTTCAGAAAGAAAAATCAAGCAAAAACGGCGGAAATATGATATACTGAAAGCGGCAGATTTGGGATAGGCTGTTCTGAAAAAGAGCAGCGTTGGCAAATTGTTCGTCGCAGGAAAAGAAGCTGAAGCCAGCATGCTCGGCGCAAGCATCTAATAAACAAATCGAAATATGACGGAGGAAGCTATGTTAAAAGATTATGAGATAGATAAGCCAATTCTTGAAACGGACAGATTGATTATTCGTACGCTTAACGATAACGATGTGGCTGATTTAAAAGAGTGGCTGGGGAGAGATGAAATCTATATATATTGGGGAAGAAAAGCAGGCAAAAACGAGAAAAATCCTGAACTTATGTTTATTGATCCCCGCCCTTGGGTAAAAAGAAAACCTTCTCCTGATTTTGATTGGGGAATTGTATTGAAAGAATCCAATAAAGTGGTAGGCATGATTGCGGTATTTGATATCCAAAATGCCAGAATGGGTGATATAGGATACAGAATTAATCCTGATTACTGGAATATGGGAATTACTACAGAAGCTTTAAAGGAAGTGGTACGGTTTATATTTGAGAACACGGAAATAGACCGATTGAATGGGCGTGTGGATGTAAGAAACATTGCCTCAAATAAGGTTATGGAAAAATGTGGTTTCATAAAAGAAGGAACCGTTCGCCACGGAAAAATGGTTTCTGTTTATTGCGATTATAATATTTATGGCATGCTTAGAGATGATTATGTGGGCTTGCAAGGTATAAATAGTTAGGTAAATACCAGTTTGACGAGGTGACAGGATGAAAAAGTTTTCCATCTCGATCTGGATATCCTGTTTGTCTCATACCCTAACGGCGGCCATCCGGCGATGATGAGCAACATGGAAAAATTTGCTGCATTGCTTGACCGGCTGATTGAAAGATAATTTCCAAGCCCATCAACCCAAAGCGCTACATTTCTTCGGAGGTGAGGCGCTTTATTGATATAATTGTTAATTTTCCTGAAAGCCTTGACAAAGTGAGCCGTCGTTCACTATAATAGACAAAGTGAGCCAAAGGTCACTTGATTGTTGATGGAGGGAATTATGGCGAAAGATACAAAGGAGCGGTGCAAATTACGGGTTAAGAAGGCCATTTGCACGGAGTTTTAGGGCCACCGTCACGGAGAAATAAGGCCACCCCTGACGGAGAAATAAGGCCAGCGTCACGGAGCAAAAGGCCAACCAAAGGTGTTGACAAACCCAACCCGGCACGATACCATAAACTTGCGTTTACTCATACGCAGGATAGGGCAACGGTGGAGACCGACCTGAGCGGCGGATGAGGTTTTGCGAGGGAGTGGTGCCGTGCGGTGCCGCTCTTTTTGCGTTTGTGCGAGAAGTCCGGGCACACAGCATCACTCCCTTGGCAAAACCAAAGCGTTAAACTCCGGGGGTCCGGGGGCAGAGCCCCCGCTTAGA
>JAFZOG010000049.1 GCA_017550745.1 Clostridia bacterium
CCAGGCGAGGTATTCGTCGGAGATTACTGCCTTGAACTTCGGCAGATAATCGCTGAAGTGTTCCAGAATCTCTCTGGCTTTCTCAGAGCCTGTCGCCTTCACATGCATCTCCAGCAGCCGGTTCAGTTCATCTGCCTGCTGTGCGGAAACTTCATACAGCTTCACATGTCCGGTATTCAGCCGGCTCTGCAGCTGGCCGTCCTCGTCCAGTACCCAGGCCACGCCGCCGCTCATGCCAGCGGCGAAGTTATCGCCCACGGGGCCCAGCACCGCCACCCGGCCGCCGGTCATGTATTCACAGCCGTGGTCTCCCACGCCTTCAACGACAGCCCACGCGCCGGAATTACGTACCGCAAAACGTTCTCCCGCCATACCGGCCACAAAAGCATAGCCGCTTGTCGCGCCGTACAGGGCCACGTTGCCGATCAGGGTATCTTCTTTCTTCCAGATACTGTCCGCGGGCGGGCATACCGCCAGCGTGCCGCCGGAAAGGCCCTTGCCCAGGTAGTCGTTGGCCACACCGTAAAGGGTAATTTCCTGGCCATGCGGGAGGAAGGCTCCAAAAGACTGACCACCGCAGCCCTGAGCCTGGATATGCCGGTCTCCCTTCAGCATCGTGCCGAAGGCCCGGTCTGTTGTCATCAGATGTACATGATCCTGGTACAGCCGTACGTCCGCACGTTCGGCCAGGTGGAAATCAAACTTCGCCGCCGGCTGGAAGTGGGTGTTCCGGGAGAATCCGGTCAGGTCACTCAGATCCATGGCCGCGTCATCCTTCATCACCAGCAGGTCGCTGCGGCCCACCAGTTCGTCCACGGTCCGTGCACCAAGCTTTGCCATAATCTCACGCATCTGCTCCGCAATAAAGAGCATAAAGCGTTCCACATATTCCGGCTTGCCCTTGAAGCGCTTGCGCAGCTCCGGATTCTGGGTCGCAATGCCGAAGGGGCAGGTGCCCAGCTGGCAAACCCGCATCATCCGGCAGCCCATGGTAACCAGGGGCGCCGTCGCGAAGCCGAACTGTTCCGCGCCCAGCAGCAATGCCACCATCACGTCGTGTCCGGTCATCAGCTTACCATCTGTCTCCAGCGTAACCGTCTGGCGCAGTCTGTTGCGGCAAAGCACCTGATGGGCTTCCGCCAGGCCGATCTCCCAGGGCAGACCCGCGTGATGCACACTGCTCATGGGAGCAGCGCCCGTACCGCCCTCGCCGCCGGAAATCAGGATGCCGCCGGCGCCGGCCTTGGCCACGCCGCTGGCAATAGTACCCACGCCGGCGGAAGACACCAGCTTCACGGTGATCTTCGCGTCCTCGTTGGCACACTGCAGGTCATAAATCAGCTCCGCCAGGTCCTCAATGGAATAGATATCATGGTGCGGCGGCGGGGAAATCAGGGAGATTCCCGGGGTGGAGCAGCGGGTCTTCGCCACGCTGTCGGTCACCTTCGCGCCGGGCAGGTGTCCGCCCTCACCGGGCTTGGCACCCTGCGCCATCTTGATCTGTATTTCTTTTGCGGAGAGCAGGTATTCCCTCGTCACGCCGAAGCGGCCGGAGGCCACCTGCTTGATGGCGGAGTTCAGGTCCGTGCCGAAGCGTTCCGGCAGTTCGCCGCCTTCACCGCTGTTGGAACGGCCGCCCAGGTGGTTCATGGCCTTCGCCATGCACTCATGGGCTTCCTGGGAAATGGA